>NZ_WWCX01000153.1:0-8593 GCF_009857655.1 Duganella vulcania | reverse complement strand
GGCGGTGGCGGGGGCCGGAACGGCGGGCGCGGCGGCGGGCGGCTGCTGGTGGCAGGCGGCCAGCAACGCGGCGGCCAGGGCAAGTGAGATCCTTTTCATGCCGCAAGCCTAGCAGCGCGACATGACCGCTACATGACAGATAGGAAAGGATACATGACGAAACATGAAAATTCATCATCCTGAAATATTTCAAACCTAGCATGGGCCGCTTCGATACCCACCCACAAGGCAAGAACATGAAACTGAACCCGATGCGCCCGCTCCCCCTGATGCTGATGGCTATCGGCCTGGGCGCCGGCCTGATCGCCTGCGGCAGCTCGTCCGACAGCGTGCCCGCGCTCCGTGGCCAGGTGGTCGGCAGCTACTATGAAAACGCCGTGGTGTGCCTGGAGAGCGCCACCGTCAAGCTCAGCTGCGACAGCGGCGCCTCGTCCGTGCGCACCGGCGCCGACGGCAGCTTCGCGCTGACCGGCACCAACAAGGGCGCGCTGCTGGTCACCGTCGGCACCGACGCGATCCGCCACGACGCCGTCGGCGACGCCGGCGTCAAGGTCGCGCAAAAGCTGGTGTTCCGCGCGCCGGACGGCCACGGCGCCATTGTCGGCGCGCTGTCGACCGAGCTGGCCGCGCTGATGGACGCCAACGGCGGCGACTTCGCGGCCGCCAGCGCCAAGCTGGCCGCCAAGCTGGGCGTGGCCGAAGCCAACCTGCTGGCCGACCCCAACAAGGTGAGCGGCGACGACCAGGCCAAGCTGAAGGCCGAAAGCGCCGGCGTGACCGACGTCATCGCCGCGGCCAGCGCGCAGGCCGCGCCGGCCGACATGGCCGCCGCGCTCAGCAGCGGCCTGGCGCTCAACAACATCAAGACCATCGTCGTCATCTACGCCGAGAACCGCGGCTTCGACAACCTGTACGGCCTGTTCCCCGGCGCCAACGGCGTGCCCGGCGTGAACCCGACCTCGACCAGCGCCTACGTGCCGCAGAAGGACTTCGACGGCAGCACGCTGCCGACCCTGCCGCCGACCTGGGGCGGCATGACGGCGGCCGGCCAGAGCGTGGTGATCTCGCAGGCGCAGACCGTGGGCATGGCCAACAAGCCGTTCCAGATCGACGACGCCAACAGCCCGCTGTACCTGGCGCCGACCACCATTACACGCGACCTGGTGCACCGCTTCTACAACAACCAGATGCAGATCAACGGCGGCGCCAACGACAAGTTCGCCGCGTACTCCGACGCCGGCGGCCTGACCATGGGCTACTACGACGGCAGCAAGATGAAGATGTGGGACATCGCCAAGCAGTATGCGCTGGCCGACAACCTGTACATCGGCGCCTTCGGCGGTTCCTTCCTGACCCACCAGTACCTGATCTGCGCCTGCGCGCCACAGTACCCGAACGCCGACACCTCGGTAGCCAAGGGTTCGATCGCCAAGATCGACGTCGACGCCAAGGGCAACTTCGTGCGCCTGACGCCGTCGGCCACCGCGCCGTCCAGCGTGCTCAATGGCGCGCCGGCCTACGCCAACGACGGCGCCATCACGCCGGCCGACGCCAGCGGCATGTTCTACGCGGTCAACACCATGCAGCCGCCGTACCAGCCGAGCAGCAACAGCTACGCGGCCGACGACAGCACCCGCCTGTACGCCGACACCACCAAGGCCAACACGCTGCCGCCGCAGACGCAGAAGAACATCGGCGATCTGCTGAGCGGCAAGAACATCGACTGGGCCTGGTACGCCGGCGCCTGGAAGGACACCACCGCCGCCACCACCGCCGCCCCGCGCGGCGCCAACGGCAACCCGCCCAACTTCCAGTTCCACCACCAGCCGTTCAACTACTTCGCCAACATGGATCCGGTGAAGAACGCGGCCTATCGCGCGGCGCACCTGAAGGACTACGACAGCCAGTTTGTGGCCGACGTCGCCAACGGCACCTTGCCGCCGGTGGCCTTCTACAAGCCGCAGGGTAACCTGAACCAGCATCCCGGCTACGCCAGCGTGGCCGACGGCGACGCCCACATCGCCGACGTCATCGCCAAGCTGAAGAAGAGCCCGCAGTGGAAGAACATGCTGGTGATCGTCACCTACGACGAGAACGGCGGCTTCTACGACCACGCCAGCCCGCCAAAGGGCGACAAGTGGGGTCCGGGCACGCGCGTGCCGGCGATCATCGTTTCGCCGTACGTGAAGAAGGGCGTGGACCACACGCAGTACGACTCGGCCTCGATCCTGCGCGCCATCACCCGCCGCTTCAGCCTGCCGGTGCTGGATGGCCTGAGCATGCGCGACAAGGCGCTGGCCGCCAACGGCGCCAAGCCGATGGGCGACTTCAGCTCCGCGCTGGCGCTGACGCCGCAAGAGTAAGCGCCCGCCGCCGCGCCAACGCCAGCCCTCGCGGCTGGCGTTGGCGCTGGCGCTGGTGCTGGCGTTTTTGCGGCGGCGGCTAAGCCAAGCGGCTACGCCGGCGGCCGGCATCGGCGCGCGAGCTTCCAGGTCGATTCGCCGGGAAATCTCACCCAGATGTTGTGCCAGGCGTTGCGCGTGCCGCAGCCGCTGGCGTTGGCCAGCCGCGATGGCGTGGTCGGGTTGCCACTGCTCAGGATGACTTCGTCCTGCACTTGGGCGTAGGTGCTTTTGCCGCCAAAGGTGGTGCGCAATTCAGTGCCGTTTGGCAGGAAGAGCTGCTTCCATTGATAGCCTTTGCCGACTTCGGGCGCTACGGCTGGTGCGGCGGCGGCTTCGGCGAGGCCCGCCGCGCCGGGCTGGCTGGCGACCCAGCCGCGGATCAGCTGGCACAGCGCGGCCTCGCTCTTCGGGCCGTACCAGCCTTCGTCTACCTGGTTCACCAGGCTGATTAACACATCGTCCGGTAAGTGGAGGGGTATAGGGTGGGGCATATTTTTTTCTCCGGCTCTAAAAGCTCTAAATCACTAGATTTCGGTAGATTTCGCTAGATTTCGCACTAATTTCTCTAATTTCGGCTCTAAAAACTCTAAAACATGGCGCGGCGGACTCTAATTTCTCTATTTTTTCCATGCCGCGCCCCTTTTTTAGAGCGATTTCTAGCGATTTAGTTCGATCTCTATAGATTTAGAGGGTTTAGAGCTTTTAGAGCCCCGCAAAAAATACCCCCCCTATGTACTCCCTTGCGTGAGGATTGGCGCATTTTTGCGCCGGCGATAAATGTTATGCTCAGCGGCAATTAGTTAATTCCCAAGATTTTCCGCCCATGACCATGCGCCACCCACTTTGTGCCTTAGCGGCCGGCTTGATCCTTGCCGGCCCCCGCGCCCACGCGGCCGATATCAACCTGGTGGGCGTGATCCGCGACCGCGCGCTGCTGACGGTGGACGGCGGCGAACCGACCAGCTACGCGATCGGCAGCACCATCGTGCCGGGCTCCCGCCTGCTGGCCGTGCACAACGACGGCGCCACCATCACCGAGCATGGCAAGCCGGTGACGATCGCGATGGGCCGCTATCCTGCATCGAACGGCGCGAGCCGGGCGCTGGTCCTGCGCGCGGATTCCTCCGGCCAGTTCTACACCAACGGCAGCATCAACGGCATGAGCGCGCGGATGCTGATCGACACCGGCGCCAACATCATCGCGCTGCCCGCGACGGACGCCAGCCGGTTCGGCATCGACTACCGCAAGGGCCGGCCCGGCACCGCGTCGACGGCCAACGGCGTCACCAGCGTCTTCCGCGTGCATATCGAGCGGCTGCGCATCGGCGAGACGGAACTGCGCGACCTTGAGGCCATGGTCCATGAAAGCGGCCTGCCCGTCATCCTGCTGGGCAGTAATTTCCTGGACCGCTACAGCATGCGCCGCGAGCTGCAGGAAATGATCTTGACCCCAAGGTAAACACCGCGGCCGGCCGCTAAGCCGCCGCGGCCCGCCCGCGCCGGTGCGCCAGCCGGTACAGCAGCGGCAGCACCAGCAAGGTCAGCGCGGTGGAGGACAGGATGCCGCCGATGACCACCGTCGCCAGCGGGCGCTGGACCTCGGCGCCGGTGCCGGTGGCGATGGCCATCGGGATGAAGCCGAGCGACGCCACCAGCGCCGTCATCAGCACGGGACGCAGGCGGCCCAGGGCGCCCTCGCGGATCGCCTGCTCCACCGTGCGCCCCTCCTCGCGCAGGCTGCGGATGAAGGAGATCAGCACCAAGCCATTCAGCACCGCCACGCCCGACAGCGCGATGAAGCCCACCGCCGCCGATATCGACAACGGAATGCCGCGCAGGGCCAGCGCCGCGACGCCGCCGGTCAGCGCGAACGGTATGCCGCTGAACACCAGCAGCCCGTCCTTCAGATTGCCGAACATCGCGAACAGCAGCACCATCACCAGCAGCAGCGCCACCGGCACCACCACCTGCAGGCGCCGCGACGCCGACTGCAGCTGTTCGAACTGTCCGCCCCAGGTGGTCCAGTAACCGGCGGGCACCCGCACCTGCTGCAGGCGCTTTTCAGCCTCCGCGACAAACGAGCCGATATCGCGCCCGCGCACATTGGCGCTGATGACCACGCGCCGCTTGCCGTCCTCGCGGCTGATCTGGTTCGGACCCGGCGCGATGTCGAAGGCCGCCACCTCGCCCAGCGGGATGAAGTTGGCCGCGCCGCCGTCGCCGCCGGCGCGCGGCAGCGGCACCGGCAGGCGCCGCAGCGCATCGAGGTCGGCGCGCAGCGCGTCGGGCAGGCGCACCACGATGTCGAAGCGGCGGTCGCCCTCGAACAGGGTGCCGGCCTGCTGGCCGCCGATGGCGGTGGCGATGGTGTCCTGCACGTCGGCCACATTGAGGCCGTAGCGCGCGGTGCTGGCGCGGTCGATCCGCACCGTCAGCACCGGCAGGCCGCCGGTCTGCTCGACCTTGACCTCGGTGGCGCCGTCGACCTTGCCCAGCGTGGCGGCGATGCGCGCGGCGGTCTCGCCCAGCACCGCCATGTCGTCGCCGAACAGCTTGACGGCGACGTCGCTGCGCACGCCCGATATCAGCTCGTTGAAGCGCAGCTGGATCGGCTGCGAGAACTCGAAGGCGTTGCCCGGCAGGCGCTCGGCGGCCTGGCGGATCGCGGCCACCAGCTGCGCGTGCGATTTCTTCGGCGCCGGCCATTGCGATTCCGGCTTGAGCATGATGTAGCCGTCCGAGACATTGGGCGGCATCGGGTCGGAGGCGATTTCCGCCGTGCCGGTGCGCGCGAACACGCGCTCGATCTCGGGGAACTGGCGCTTCAATCCCAGCTCCAGCTGCTGCTGCATGGCCACCGACTGCGTCAGGCTGGTGCCGGGGATGCGCAGCGCCTGGATCGCGAGATCGCCCTCGTTCAGGCTGGGCACGAACTCGCTGCCCAGCCGCGTGGCCAGCAGCACCGACAGCGCCACCGCGATGCCGGCAAACGCCAGCACCACCGGCGTGGCGGCCAGCGCGCGCTCGAGCAGCGCCGCGTACCACACGCCGACGCGGCGCTGCTGCTTCTCCACCACGTGCTGGCCGATGAACAGCGCCACGGCGGCGGGGATGAAGGTGACCGACAACAGCATGGCGCCGGCCAGCGCCAGCACCACCGTCAGCGCCATCGGATGGAACATGCGGCCCTCGACGCCGGTCAGCGCGAAGATCGGCAGGTAGACCACCATGATGATCAGTTGCCCGAACAGCAGCGGCCTGCGGGCCTCGCGCGCGGCGGCGAAGACTTCGTCGAAGCGCTCGGCGCGCGTGAGCACGCGGCCTTGGCGCGCCTGCGCGTGGGCCAGGCGCCGCACGCAGTTCTCGACGATCACCACGGCGCCGTCGACGATGATGCCGAAGTCCAGCGCGCCCAGGCTGAGCAGGTTGGCGCTGACCTGGTACGCGACCATGCCGGTGAAGGTGAACAGCATCGCCAGCGGGATCACCAGCGCGGTGATCAGCGCCGCGCGGATATTCCCGAGGAACAGGAACAGCACCGCCACCACCAGCGCCGCGCCCTCCAGCAGGTTGCGCTTGACCGTGCCGATCGCCTTGTCCACCAGCGTGGTGCGGTCGTACACGGTGACGGCGTGCACGCCGGCCGGCAGGCTGCGGTTGATGTCGGCCATCTTGCGGTCCACCGCCTGCGACACGGTGCGGCTGTTCTGGCCGACCAGCATGAAGACGGTGCCCAGCACCACCTCGCGGCCGTTCTCGGTGGCGGCGCCGGTGCGCAGCTCGCGCCCGAGCGCCACCTGCGCCACGTCGCGCACGCGCAGCGGCACGCCGCCGGCGTTGGCCAGGATGATGTCGCCGATGTCGTCGAGCGAGCGCACCTGGCCGGGCGCGCGCACCAGCAGCTGCTCGCCGCGCTTCTCGATGTAGCCGGCGCCGGCGTTGCCGTTGTTGCGCTCGAGCGCGGCCACCACGTCGCGCAGCGCCAGGCCGTGGGAGGCCAGCCGCTGCGGATCGGGCGCCACGTGGTACTCCTTGGCGTAGCCGCCGATGGCGTTGACCTCGGCCACGCCGGCCACGTTGCGCAGCTGCGGCTTGACGATCCAGTCCTCGATCTCGCGCAGGTCGGCCGGCGTATAGGGCGAGCCGTCGGGCTTTTTCGCGCCCGGCCTGGCCTCCACCGTCCACAGGTAGATTTCACCCAGGCCGGTCGACACCGGCCCCATGGCCGGCGCGACGCCGGCCGGCAGCTGCGCGCGCGCCTGCTGCAGGCGCTCGCCGACCAGCTGGCGCGCGAAGAACAGGTCGGTGCCGTCCCTGAAGACCACGGTGACCTGCGACAGGCCGTAGCGCGACAGCGAGCGTGTCTGCTCCAGGCCGGGCAGGCCGGCCATCAGCGTCTCGATCGGGAAGGTGACGCGCTGCTCGGTCTCCAGCGGCGAGTAGCCGGGCGCCGGGGTGTTGATTTGCACCTGCACGTTGGTGATGTCGGGCACGGCGTCGATCGGCAGCTTCTGGTAGTTGTAGACGCCGAGGGCGGCCATGGCGGCCACCGCCAGCAGCACCAGCCAGCGCTGGGCGATGGCAAAGCGGATCAGTCGTTCAAACATGGTGTCCCCCGTTTCAGTGCGCATGTTCGGCGCCGTCCTTGCCCAGTTCCGCCTTGAGCACGAAGCTGCCGGCGGCCGCGTAGCGCGCGCCGGCCGGCAGGCCCTGGACGATCTCGGTCAGCTTGCCGTCGCTGCGGCCGGGCGTGACCGGCTGCGCGCGGAAGCCGCCCGCCTCCTTGACGAACACCACCGGCTTGCCGTCCACGGTCTGGATGGCGTCGGCCGCCACGGCGACGGCGGCGTCGCCGGCCGCGTTGGCGCTGGTGGCGCTAGCGCCGGCGGCCCGGCCGGACGGCACGTCGACGCTGACGAACAGGCCGGGGCGCCAGGCGCGGTCGGGATTGGCCAGCGCCACGCGGGCCTTGGCGGTGCGGGTCTGCTCGCCCAGCAGCGCACCGACGTAGGTGATCTTGCCGCTGGCCTGGGCGTCGAAGGCGGAGGCCTTGACCAGCACCGTCTGGCCCACGCGCACCAGCGCCAGGTCGCGCGGCGGCACGGCGATCTCCGCCCACACTTGCGACAGGTCGGAAATGGTGAAAACGGCGGCATCCTCCTTGACCGCCTCGCCCAGCGCGAGGTGCTTCTCCATCACCACGCCGTCGAACGGCGCCCGCAGTTCCAGGCGGTTCAGCTGCGCGCCGCCGGCAGCAGGGCCCGCGCCCGCGCCCGCGCCGGCGCCGATGGCGTCGAGCTTCTGGCGCGCGTTGCGCACCGCGATCCCGGCTTCGCTCTGCGCCTGCCTGGCTTGCAGGTAGTCCTGTTCGGCGGAGATCTTGTCCTGCCACAGCCGGCGTTCGCGCTCGAAGGTGGTGGTGGCCAGCGCCAGCCGGCGTTCGGCCGACAGCAGCTCGCTGCGCTGCTCGGACAGGGCGCTGCTGGCGATCACCGCCAGCACCTGCCCGCGCCTGACGTTCTGGCCCAGCTCCGCGCGCACGCTGGTGACCACGCCGGCCAGCTTGGGCACGACGTGCGCGGTGCGGTCCTCGTTGAAGCGGATCTCGCCCGGCAGCGTGATGGCGGCATCGATCCGCGCCGGCGCCGCCACGGCCAGCACGATGCCGGCGGCCCTGGCCTGCGTGTCGTCGAGCGCGATCTTGTCCGGCGGCGCCTCGGCAAGTCCGCCCTGCTCCGGCGCCGCCTTGTCCGCGTGCGCCGACGGCGCCTGCTCCGCGTGTTCCGTGCGCTCCGCCCCACCCGCCTGCGCGGCCGTGCCGGCGCCGCGCCGGGGCACCAGCATCAACGCCGCTAGCAACAGTCCAATGATCGCCATGACGGCGATGGTGATTTTCTGCGTTTTATTCATGGTCTTCTCCGAGGATGCGGTCGATGGCGGCCAGCGCGCGGTGCGCGTCCGCCAGCGCGTTCAGATATTGGGTTTGCGCCTGCAGCAAGGTGCGCTGGGCGTCGAGCACGTCGAGGAAACCGAACTTGCCGTATTCGAAACCGGTGCTGGCGGCGTCGTAGGCGCTTTGCGCGCCGGGCAGGATGTCGTCGCGCAGGGCCTGCGCCTGCTGGCGGGCGACCTCGAACTCGCCGCGCGCCACCGCCAGCTCGCCCTCGAGCCGCAGCGCGGTGGCGGCC
>NZ_WWCX01000152.1:0-8713 GCF_009857655.1 Duganella vulcania | reverse complement strand
GCGCGGGCTCCGGTGCCGGTGCCGGCGCCGGCTTGCGCTTGCGGGGCGGCTTGGCGGCCGGCGGCAAGGGCTGGACCTCTTCAGCGGGCGGCGTTTCCACATGCTTGGGCAGCGCCAGGCGCAGCTGGGCCGTCATCAGCGACGACGGCAGCGGCGACGGCCGGTGCGACTGCGCGGCGAGCCGCTCCCCCACCCAATCGATCGCCAGATAATGCAGCGCCAGCGTGGCTGCACATAAAACCAGCAGGCGTCGGCGTGGGAATAGATGGGTGGGTAAGCGCATGCCGCTAGTTTAACGTGTTCGGCCCGAGCCTGCGCCCACACGGCAATGTTGTCAAAATCTTTTGAAGCACGCGCTTTTATCTGCTACGCTGGACGTTATTCTTATAGGAGACCGCCATGGCCCACCCACAAATGCCGAACATACCAGGTGCAGCAGTGATGACCGATACGCTGGACTTCGTCAAAAGCCTGTGGGGCAGCATGAGCGTGCCCGGCCTGACGGCGCCCACCCTGTCGGTGGAGGAGCTGGACAAGAAGATCAACGACCTCAAAGCCGTCGAGACCTGGCTCAATCTGAACATGAGCATGCTGCGCGGTAGCATCCAGGCGCTGGAAGTGCAGCGCGGGACCATCGCCACACTCAAATCGGTCGGCGCCAGCCTGGCGGCGGCCGTCAACCAGCCGCAGAGCAGCGACCACAAATCCATCTTCGACGCCAACCCTTACGCGTCGGCCTTCTTCCACCATGCCCGCGAGGCGGACAAGGACAAGGACAAAACCGCAGCGCCGGCGCCGGCCGCCGCACCTGCGGCACCGGCCCCCGCAGCCGCCGCCGAGAAGCCGGCAGCCGAGGAAGCCGCCAAGCCTTCTGCCGCCCCGATGACCAATCCGGCCATCTGGTGGAACATGCTGCAGGATCAGTTCAAGCAGGCCGTGTCGACGGCGATGGCGTCGGAATCGATGATGGCCACGGCGGCCGCGCGCGCCACCGATACGGCGGCCAAGTTCGCGGCGGCGGCCACGCAGCCAGCCGCCAAGTCCAAGCCTGCGGCTGCCGCCACCCCGGCCACGGCCGGCGCCGCGCCGAAGAAGGCCCCGGCCAAAAAACGCGCACCGGTCAAGAAGCCGGCCGCCGACAAGGCCTAGCTGCCGGCAGCGCCGGTCACGCCAGCCGCTGGATGCGGATGGCGTCGATCAGCCCATCGGCTTGGCGCTGCACCTTCTCGATATCGATCAGGCCTTCCTCTTCCAGCACCTTGGCGCTGTCGTGGGCAGCCTGAAAACTGTCCAGCGTATCTCCCTTGGCGGCGACCGGGCGTATCCAGGCCACGCTGCCGACTTTCATTTTCGTATAAACTTCTTTTGCGATATCGCGCATAGATTGGTGCCCTTTATTTGCCCTCAATATTGACGGCGATTCAAGGCGCAGACAGGGCTGCGCCGCGATTCAGTGTAATCATTTGCCGGGCCGGAAACAAGGCTGCCACGATGCCCGCGTTGCGTCCAGCCGTCACCCGCGCATGTCCTGGGGGCGGTCCGGGATGGCGCCGTTGGCCGCCTCGTACTCGCTGGCGGCGGCCGCCGCCACCACGCCCGACATCGGCGCCAGCAGCGCCAGCTGCTCCATCAGCTGGGCGAAGCGCTGCTGCCCCGGCGCGATGGCGTCGACATGCATCAGCACCGCGATCGCCTCGTCGGCCAGCTCGCGCACATAGCCGGTCTGCTGCAGCTGCGAGATCAGGATCTGCGCGGAATTGAACAGGATGCGCATATTGTGCGGCAGCGCCTTGCGCGCCACCCGCATCCACTCGACCGCCTCGACCAGCTTACCGGTCTTCCACAGCAGCACGCCCTTGTTCATCATGTCCGCCGCTTCCTTGCGCGAAGCCTTGATCAGCTCCACGCCTTCGTCGGTCATGCGCGCCTTGTCGAAGATCTTCTGCACGTCCTCCAGCAGCGGCGCGTTGTCGTGGTTGTTGCGGGTGATGTAGCACAGCAGCCCCACCGGCGCCTCCTTCACGCCGACCGCGAACAGCAGCGTCGCCATATCGAGGCAGGTGTCGGTGTCGGGGCGCTGCTTGGTCTCGTCGGCCAGCATCGCCTCCAGCTCGTCGCCGGACTTGCGCGCGCGCCGGTAGTCGCCCGTCTCGTGGTAGACCAGGCCCTCGGTGATCTTGGCGCGCAGCTCGACCTGGTCGCCGCCGAACTGGTGGACCGCCGCGTTCAACAGGCGTATGGCTTCCTTGGTGTCGTTCTTCTGCGCACACACGCGCGCCAGGCCGAAAAAGGCGTCCACCGTCTTCATCACCGAATACTCGCCGATCTCGATGCACTTGCGGAAGGCCTTCTCCGCCACCGGGATGTTGCCCAGCTTGAGCGCGGTCTGGCCCAGCGCGCGCTGGCGCGGCACCGAATTGGGCGACAGCTTGGCGGCCTTTTCCAGCACGCCGAAGGCCTCCTCGGTCTTGCCCTGCAACTGGAAGGTCTTGGCCAGCTGGTCGAAGGCGTCGATGTAGAAGCGGTTATCGGTGATCACGGCCTGGAACATGGTCAGCGCCGCATCGAGCTCGCCGTTGTTCATCAGGATCTTGGCCAGGCCGCAGCGCGCCCAGTTGTAGTCGCGCTCTTCCAGCACCTGCTCATACACCTTGCGCGCCTGCTCCGGCTCGCCGCTCTTGAGCAGCAGCGTGGCCTTCATGCGCAGCAGGTCGATCTCGTGCAGCCGGTTGTGGGCGATCTGCTCGTCGCACAAACGCGCCGCGCGCAGGTAGTCCTTGTCGGCGAAGGCCTGGTCGATTTCGCGGAAGATCTGCTTCTTGTTCCACACGCGGTTCAGGCGCGTCAACAGCACGCCCTCGGTGATCGGCTTGATGATGTAGGCGTCCGGCTGATGCTCGGCCGCGCCCATCACCGACTCCACGCTCTTCTCGGCGGAGACCATCAGCCACACGCTGCTGGGCAGCATCAGGTTGCGGATGCGCGCCTCCTCCAGCACCTGCTGGCCGTTCTTGCCGTCGCCGAGGTTGTAATCGCA
Source organism: Duganella vulcania (assembly GCF_009857655.1). Lineage (NCBI taxonomy): Bacteria > Pseudomonadati > Pseudomonadota > Betaproteobacteria > Burkholderiales > Oxalobacteraceae > Duganella > Duganella vulcania. Next base: position 5,676 of record NZ_WWCX01000152.1, on the reverse strand, counting down.
CAGCACCACGTCGTAGCGGGTCTTCGACAGCAGCATCATCGCCTCGCCGCCGCTGGCCGCCTGGTCGATATGCTTGGCGCCGAGGTTGCGCAACGACTCGCGCAGCAGCTGGCGGATGCCGACGAAATCGTCCACCAGCAGGTAGCGCTTCTCGGCCCAGTCGACGTCACCGTCGGCGGTGGCGGCGGCGATCGCTTCGACGGCGCTCATGGCAATCGCAGCACGAAACAGCCGCCGCCCAGTGTGCCGCCATTCTCCAGCGCGATGCCGCCGCTGCGCTGGCGGTACTTGTGCATCTTCGCCACTTCGCTGGAGAAGTAGAGACCGAGGCCGCTGCTGTTGTTGAGGAAGCTGATCGCGCTGCGCTGGCTGTTCATCGCGCTGACGCCGGCCTCCAGCAGCGATGGCGGGAAGCCGTCGCCGTTGTCCTCCACGCGCAGTTCGAGATAGTCGCCGTCGATGCGGATCGCCAGGCGCAGGCGGTCGCGCGTGTAGCGGATGGCGTTGTTGATGGCGTGGACCAGCACCCCGATGATCAGGTCCTCGTCCAGGGTCCAGATGGCGTCCGGCGGGAAGTCCAGGTCCAGCGTGATGCCGCGGGATTGCAGCAGGATGCGCGCCTGCGCCGCCACCTGCTCGACCAACTCGCTGACGCGGCATGCGGCGGGGTCGAACGGGTAGCCCGGCTTGCCGACGTCCTTGTACAACGCCAGCAGCTGGATCAGGTTGTCGTTGAGGCGCTTGGTCTGGTACAGCATCTGCGCCAGCTGGCCGTAGCCCGGCTGCTCGGGCGTGGTGGGTGCGGCGGCCAGCAGGTTCTCAAGCGTGCCATTGAGGACGCCGATCGAATTCTTCATGTCGTGAACAGTCGACGCCAGGAACATGAACAGCTCCGGCGAACCTTCGTGGTGCTGCGCATCTTCTTCATCCATCGTTCGGCTCTCCATGGACGGCGCGGGTTGGGATTGTTATTTGTGCCGCAATTATAGCCTGTTGATATAGCAGCGCCAACGCTGCGTTGGCGTGCACGCAACGCGCGGCGGCCGGCGGCTACTGGCTGCGGCGGCGCTGTTTGAGCAGGAAGCGGCCGGGATCGAGCGCGTCGACCAGCATGGCCTCCAGCGGCGGGGGCGCGTTCTCCAGCTGCGACACCAGCAGTTCGGCCATCAGCGGCGCCCAGATCAAGCCGCGCGAGGCGTAGCCCAGCAGTCCATACAGGCCGGGATGGCGCGGTACGTCGCGCAGGCGTTCGAGGCGGCCGGCGGAGGGATAGTCGGGCAGCGGGCCTGCCAGCGGCAGGCGGTCCGGCGCGGCGCAGCGGAAGCCGACGCGGCCCGCCAGCGGCGCGGTGGCGGCCAACGCGGCGACGGCCTCGCCGGGCACGATCTCGGCGAGGCGGGTCAGGTTTTCCAGCTGGCTCTCGGCGCGCAGTTCGGGATCGTCGTCGTTGTCGTAGGTGGCGCCGGCGCAGACGATGCCGCTGGATGGTGGCGTGACGTAGGCCTCGCGGCAAACCACCAGCGGCAGAATCGGCGGCGCTGGAGGCACGGGCACGGCGCGGGCGTCGCCGTGCATCGGCGTTGACGCGGCCGCGGCGTGGGCGGCATCCGGCACCGGCAGGTGCGTGACCTGGCCGCGCAGCCGGGACAGCGGCAGTTCGGCCGCCTGCGCGATGTTGACGGCGCCGGTGCCGTTGGCCAGCACCACGGTGGGCGCTTGCGCAATCAGCGCACCGTCGCCGCCGCGCACCTGCCATTCGCCGTCCACGCGCCGCAGGTCCAGCACCTCAGTGGTAAACACGCGCCGCAGACGCTCGCCGCACGCATCGAGCATCGCCGCGCACAGCGACGCGGGACGCGCCCAGCCGCCCTGCCCGAACAGCCAGCCGCCATGCGGCGTGGCGCCGCCCAGCAGTTCGCCGGCGGCGTCGGCGTCCAGCCAGCGCACGTATTCCTCGGGGTAGTTCCAGGCTGCCACCACGTCCTGCTGCACGATCGCATGGTCGGCGTCGCGCGCCAGTTGCAGCACGCCGCAGCTGGCGCCGTCGAACACGCGGCCGACGCCGCCCAGCCGCCGCCACTCGCGCAGCGCGAAGGTGTAGGCGGCGCGGCTCAGGCGCGTGGGGATATTGTCGTCCTTCGACAACAGCGGCATGAAGATGCCAGCCACGTTGCCGGACGCCTCCTGTGCCGGCGCCGCGTGGCGCTCGATCAGCGTGACCTCCCAGCCGCTGGCGCACAGGCGATGGCTGGCCGCCGATCCGGCCACGCCGGCGCCGATCACGATCGCGCGCCGCACCGGTTCCGGCGGCGGCGCGGGCTGCGGTCTGCGGCTTTGGTAGACGGCGCCGATGTCCTGCGTGCCTTCGATGGCTTTGCAGACAAAGCCCGCCGCCGTCAGCGCCCACGCCAGCGCCTCGTCCGGCGCCTGCGCGTGCAGGGTAGCGCCCAGTACTGCCAACTTTGCCAGCCCGCGCGCCTGCGATGCGGGGAACGATGCGTCCACATGGAAGGCGTCGACCCGCGCGGCAATCTGCGGCAGCACGGCATCCAGCGCGCCGGCCAGCAGGTCCAACGTGACGCGGCCGTCGTCGAGCAGGATGCGATGGAAGCCCGGCACGTCCACCGGCCACAGGGCGCGCAGCTGCGCGTCGGCGATCGTGTCCGCGCCGGGAACGTGTGGCGTCACCGCCAGGTAGTGCAGCATGCCCTGCGGCGGCAAGGCGCGCCACTCGGCCATGAAGCGTTCACCGAGGCCGAAATCGGTGTCCAGCACCACGCGCCGCGTCATCGCTTGCGCGTCCGGCAGAAGCAGTCCGGCGCATGATCGTTCACCATGCCGATGCCCTGCATGTAGGCGTAGATGATGGTCGAGCCGACGAACTTGAAACCCAGCTTGGCCAGGTCCTTGGAGATGCGGTCCGACAGCCCGGTCTTGGCCGGACGCGGCCCGTCGGCGGCGTCGAGCGGCTTGCCGCCGACATAAGCCCACAGCCACTGGTCCAGCGTGGTGCCGCTGGCGCGCAGGCGCAGGTAGGCCTGCGCGTTGGTGATGGCCGCAGCCACCTTCAGGCGGTTGCGCACGATGCCGGCATCGGCCAGCAGCGACGCCACCTTGTCGGCGCCGTAGGCGGCGATCTTCTCGGCGTCCCACTGGTCGAAGGCGGCGCGGTAGTTCTCGCGCTTGTTGAGTATCGTCTCCCAGCTCAGGCCAGCCTGCGCGCCCTCCAGGTTCAGCATCTCGAACAAACGGCGCTCGTCGTGGCAAGGCACGCCCCATTCCTTGTCGTGGTATTCGAGGTAGAGAGGATTGGCGGGATTGGCCCAGCTGCAGCGCGTCTTGGTCATGGCGAAGAAGGATCGGGGAGAAGCCGACAGTATAGCAAGTGGGCTATCATATAGGCCCCTCACCTCGATGGAGCATGGCATGCAATTCGAAGCGACGATTGAATGGACGCGTAACGGGCAGGACTTTTTGGGACAGCGCTACAGCCGCGCCCACGCATGGCAGTTCGACGGCGGCGCCATCGTGCCCGCCTCGTCGTCGCCGCTGTCGGTGCCGCTGCCGATGTCGGACGCCTCCGCCGTCGATCCCGAGGAGGCGCTGGTGGCCGCGACCTCCAGCTGCCATATGCTGTTCTTCCTGTCGATCGCCGCCAAGCGCGGACATACCGTCGACAGTTACCGCGACCACGCCGTCGGCCAGATGGGCAAGAACGCCGCCGGCAAAATGGCGATGACGCGCATCGCGCTGCGGCCTGTGATCGCCTTCGCCGGCACCGCGCCGCCGGGCGCCGAAGAGCTGGAGGCGATCCACCACGAGGCGCACGACAAGTGCTACATCGCCAATACGCTCAACTGCGAAGTGGTGGTTGAAACGGTCTAGGTTTCCAGGTCGCTGGACAGGCCCACGCGGCGGCGCTCGCCGCCCAGCACCAGCGGCCCGGTCAGGTTGCTGACCGGCCGCACCTCGCCGTCGGCCACCGCCTGGTCCAGCTGTTGCATCAAACGCGGGAAGATACCGTCCGGGCGCGTGGCCGCGGTGCTGTACAGCGCCGCCCAGGCGTTGCGGCCGGAGCGCTTGGCGATGTACAGGCCCTGGTCGGCCAGCTCCACCACCTGCGACCATGACAGCAAACGCGGTTGCGACGGCAGGAAGGGGAAGCAGGCAAACCCGATCGAACAGGTCTTGGACAAGCGCGCGCCGTCCGGCAGCAGGAAGTCGCGGTCGGCCACGGCGCGGCGCATGCGCTCCGCCACCACGTGCGCCTCGTCGCGGTGCGTGGCGCGCGCCAGCACCAGGAATTCCTCGCCGCCCCAGCGGATCACATAATCCGATTCGCGGAACACTTCGCGCAAACGCTCCTGCATCTGCACCAGGATGGAATCGCCGGCCGCGTGGCCATAACGGTCGTTGACTTCCTTGAAGTGGTCCAGGTCGACCATGAAGAACACCAGGTCGTTCGGCGCCAGCAGGTCGCACTCGGTCAGCTCGCGATGCTGGCTGGTGTCGTAGCCGCGCAGGCTCATGGCCACATCGGCGTCGACGTTCTGCAGGAAAAAGCGGCGGTTGCGCAGGCCGGTCAGCTGGTCGGTCAGGCTCACTTCCTCCAGCGCCTTGTAGGCCTGCTCCAGTTCCAGGTTCTTCTCCAGCAGCTGCTCCTGGGTCGCGCTCAGGGTCTTGAGCGTGGCCGCCACCTGGCGGTAGGCGCTGGCGTTGTCCAGCGCGATCGCGCCGTACGCGCACAGCGTGCGGAAGATCAGCCGTTCGCGCTCGCCGTACGCGCGTTCATGCAGCGACTGCACCGTCATCACGCCCAGCACACGCTCGCCCACGCGCAGCGGCGCGAAAATCAGGCTCAGGGTCGGCAGCGTGCCGGGGATCAGGTTGGGCGTGACATCGGCCTCGCCCAGTTCGATCAGGATCTCGCGCCGCTCGCGCACGCAGCGCGCCGAGTTGGCGTTGGGGTCCGACAGCGGCACCCGCACCGGCGGCACCGGATTGCCGGCCTCCACGCCGAAGGCACAGGCCAGCCACTCGCCGCCCGGCTCCAGCAGGAACACCGAGAAGTGCGTGGCGTCGAGCAGGCCATGCACGTGGCGGTCCAGCGCGCGGAACACCGCCGCCGCGTCCAGGTGGGCGGTGATCTCCTGGCCGATGGCGCTCAAGTGCTCCAGCGTGGCGCTGGTCTGTTGCAGCACCTCGGCGCGCTGCGCCTCGGCCGCGGCCAGCTGGCGGTGATGTTCGCCCTCGGTCTGCGCACGCTCGGTCTGGTACTGCACCTGCATCGCGATGGCGCGGTTGGTGGCTTGCTGGCTGTGGGTCTGGTCGCGCGCGGCGCTGGCCTGCAGCGCGATCGCGTAGGCGCGCGCGTGGTCGCCGATCGCCGCGTACTCGCGCGCGGTGGCGTCGAGCAGTGCGCCGGGCACGGTGTAGCCCTCGATGGTGGCGGCGATTTCCAGCGCCAGCTGCAGGTAATGCAGCACCGGATTGGCCGCCTTCATGTCGGCCGGCGGCGGCAGCTGGTGGCGCGCGTGGATGTCGGCCAGAACGTTGAGCGCGGCGATCTGGCTGGAGGCGTCGGCATGTTCGTGCGCCAGCGCCAGCGCGCCCTGCGCGGCGGCCAGCGCTTCCTCGGGCCGCGCCAGGTGCGACAGCGCGTGCGCCTGGCCGCGC
>NZ_WWCX01000151.1:0-8752 GCF_009857655.1 Duganella vulcania | reverse complement strand
CGAGGTCGCGCCAGGCCTGCTCGCGCCCGCCCGCGGACTTGACCGCGGCCTGCTCGCGCCGCGCCGGCGTCAGCAGCGCGTCGCCGGCCGCCAGCCGGGTGTAGCCGTAGCGGTCCATGTAGTCGCCGGTCAGCGTCTCGATGACGTTGATCTCGTCGAGCGTCAGCTGCTGCTTGAACTTGTCGATGTTGGCGGCGATCGGCGGGTAGCAGTTGGACGACCACAGCGCCGACATCTGCGACAGCTGGCGCGCCTCGCGCGAGCCGGCCACGTCCAGCATCTGCGGCAGGAACTCGATGCCGAGGAACTGGCACAGCGCCTCCAGCGTGTGCTGCTGCTGCGACAGGAAGTCCTCGTAGCGGATGGTCAGCACGCGCTCCGGCCACTGCTGCATCACGCGGTCGGCCGCCTGGTGCGCGGCCAGCCAGGTCTCGGCGTTGAGCAGGGTGTCGAAGTCGTGGATGATGGCGCGGTTCATCGACGCCACCTGCGCGCGCGGATCGCGCACCACGTTGACGAACACCATGTCCGGCAGCAGCGTCATCAGCTCCTGCGCGTAGTGCACGCTGTCGAGCGACTTGTCCATCACCACCCGCGCGCCCTGTTTCTCGCCCGCGCGCAGCAGCAGTTCCCACACCACCCGGTGGATGCTGCGCGGCTGGTTGCGCAGCGTCTCGAAGATCTCGACCGGATCGAACACCATCTCCGGCCACTTGACCATGCTCACCGCCTGCAGGCCGACCACGTCGACCACCAGGTTGAAGTAGGCGCGGTCGTCGCGCAGGTCGCCGTACAGCGGCAGCAGCGGCATCATGTCGACGATGTGCAGCGGGTAGGGCGAGTAGAACTGCGGCGACATGTTGAGCCGCAGCCGCAGCGCGTGGCTGCCGCAGCGGCGCAGCGGGATCATCATCGCCGGACGCGGGCGCGGGCTGCTGGTAGTGTTCTGCATGGTCATTCTTTCTGAAGGATAAGGTCGTGCGGGGTGGTGAAGTAGCGGCGGAAGCTGTCCATGAAGCGGCCCAGCTCGGACGCCGGCAGGCGGTTGATGCCGGCGGCGGCCTTGCGTCCGCCGCCGCTGTCGAATTGCTGGCAGAAGCCGCAGGCGCTGTGGGCCAGCGGCGCGCCGGAGCGCACGCTGACCAGGTAGCTGCCGTCGTCGCGCTCGTTGAGCACGGCGAACGAGGCGCCGCTGCGTTCGGCCGCCAGCTGGTTGGCCAGCACGCCGCTGATGCGGCGCGCCCAAGGGCTGGCCGGCAGGATGTAGACCGCGCCGGCGTCGTGCTCGGCGTGCGGGCGCAGGCCCTGCAGGCGCGCACAGTCGTCGCGGTAGCCGGCGCACAGCATGCGGTAGATCTCGCTGCCGGCGATGAACTCCAGCGGCTGCGCGTAGCCGCCCAGCGCGCGGTATAGCGCGGCCGGCGCGATGTGCAGGTCGTGCTCGCTCTCGCCGTAGGCGTTGTAGTTGACCACCTTGCCCAGCTGCGCCAGCGCCGCCACCGCGGCGGCGTCCAGCCCGAGGCTGTCGGCCAGTTGCTGCGCCGGTCCGGCCAGGTTGTCGCCGAAGGCCGCCGCCACCGCCCACGGCCGGTGCCGGCCGCGCAGGTGGCGGTCCACCAGGATGCTGGTGCACACCTCGGGCGAACCGTCGCAGTGCAGGCGCAGGCGCGGGTGGGTGAAGGCGCAGTCGGCCGAGTGGTGGTCGAAATACGCGACCGATGCGCCGCCGTCGAGCACGCGGCGCAGCGCGGCGGCGTTGCAGTCGAGCGAGATGTCCAGCACGGTCACCTGGCCTTGGCAGCCGTGCGGCACCCGCTGCAGCAGCTCGATCTCGCGCTTGACGCCGGTGATCAGCTCGGCCTGCAGCGGCGTGTCCAGGCGCAGCTGGTGCAGCGCGAAGATGCCGTCGGCGTCGCCGTTGAAGACGTCGTGGTGCGTCATGGCGTGCTCAGACGAAGCGGCGCGCCAGCTGCTGGAACAGGCGGTCGCACGACTGCTCCAGCGACAGCATGCCGGTGTCGAGCGAGAGCGCCGGCGCCAGCGGCGGCTCGTACGGCGCCGACACGCCGGTGAATTCCGGGATCAGCCCGGCCCGCGCCTTCTTGTACAGGCCCTTGGGGTCGCGCGCCTCGCACACCTCGGCCGCGGTGCTGATGTGGGTCTCGAGGAAGTTGTCCTCGCCGATGATCTGGCGCGCCATCTCGCGGTCCTGGCGCAGCGGCGAGATGAAGGCGCAGATCACCATCAGGCCGGCGTCGTTCATCATGCGCGCCACCTCGGCGCTGCGGCGGATGTTTTCCTGGCGGTCGGCCGGCGAGAAGCCCAGGTCGCGGTTCAGGTGGTGGCGCAGGTTGTCGCCGTCAAGCACGTAGGCCGGGTGGCCGGCGTGCACCAGCTTGTCCTCCAGCGCGCTGGCCAGCGTCGACTTGCCGGCGCCGCTCAGGCCGGTCAGCCAGATGGTGGCGGCGCGCTGCCCGGCCTGCCGCCAGCGCGCCTCGGGCGCGACCTGGCTGCCATGCCAGAAGATGTGGGGCGTGGCGCGCCCGGCCGTGTCGTCGATTTTGTCCAGCTTACCCATTGCCATTCCTCCGGTTTAGAATTGTTCCCACTCTTGCGTGTCGACCTTGGCCGGGGCGCGCCCCGCCGTCAGGGCCGGGGCCCGCATGGCCGACGGCACCGCCACCGCCACCCGCTGCAGCGCCGGCCGCGCGGCCGGGGCCTCGGTGCGGAATACGCTGACCAGCTCGTTCAAGCTGTTGACCTGGTCCTGCATCGCGTGCGCGGCGGCCGCCGCTTCCTCCACCAGCGCGGCGTTTTGCTGGGTCACGTCGTCCATCTGCGTGACCGCCGTGTTGATCTGCTCGATGCCGGACGATTGCTCCTGGCTGGCCTGCATGATCTCGGACATGATGTCGGTGACGCGCTTGACGCTGGAAACCACGTCGTGCATGGTCGAGCCGGCCTGTTCAACCAGCCGGTTGCCGGCCTGCACCTTGTCGACCGAGTCGCCGATCAGGTCCTTGATCTCCTTGGCGGCCGCGGCCGAGCGCTGCGCCAGGTTGCGCACCTCGGTGGCCACCACCGCGAAGCCGCGCCCCTGTTCGCCGGCGCGCGCCGCTTCCACGGCGGCGTTCAAGGCCAGGATGTTGGTCTGGAAGGCGATGCCGTCGATGACCGCGATGATGTCGACGATCTTGCGCGCCGAGACGTCGATGGCGGCCATGGTGTCGACCACCTGGGCCACCACGGCGCCGCCCTTGGCCGCCACGTCCGAGGCCGACTCGGCCAGTCCGTTGGCCTGGCGCGCGTGGTCGGTGTTCAGGCGCACGGTGCTGGTGAGCTCCTCCATCGACGAGGCGGTCTCCTCCAGCGTGCTGGCCTGCTGCTCGGTGCGCGAGGACAGGTCCAGGTTGCCGGAGGCGATCTGGCCGGCGGCGGCCGCGATGGTCTCGGTGCTGGCGTGCACCTGGTTGACGATGCGCGCCAGGCTGTCGCGCATGGAGCGCATGGCGTACAGCAGGCTGCTCTCGTCGCCGTGCTTGGGCTCGACCCGCACGGTGAGGTTGCCGGCGGCGATCTGGCCGGCGATCTCGGCCGCCTCGGACGGCTCGCAGCCCAGCTGGCGGGTGACGCCGCGCGTGATCAGCCAGGCCGCCAGCACGCTGGTCACCAGCGCCAGGGAGCCCATCACCAGCATCACGGTGCGGGCCTGGCCGTAGGCCACTTCGGCCGCCTCGGACGCCTCGGTGTTCTGCTTCTCCTCGACCGCGATCAGCTTGCGCAGCAATTCCCACCAGCGCTTCTGCACCGGCCGGAATTCATAGCGCAGCAGCTTGTAGGCCTCGTCCTGCTTCTGCTCCAGCGCCAGCGCGGCGGCGCGCTGGACGAAGGGCGTGGCCTGCTCGGCCTGCTTGCGGATCTGGTCCAGCAATTCCTTTTCCTCGGTCGAGGTGCCGGCCAGCTTGGTGAACATCTGGCTCAGCTGGTCCTGCGCGGCGCCGTATTTCTTCTCCTGCTCGGCGATGCGGTTGACCTCGATCTGGATTTCCTTGTCTTCCTTGAGCAGGATCAGGTTGCGCGTGGCGAGCGCGCGTTCTGTAACCGTCAGGTCCATAGTCTGGGCCAGCTTGGTTTCCACGTCGTTGATCTTGGTGATCTCCTCCAGGCGTCCCTGGATCTGGCGCATGCTGTTCAGGGCCAACGCGATGATCACCAGCAAAAACACGGCGCACAGGCCAAAACCCAGTCCCAGCCGGCTTGCTATGGTCCAATTCTGAAATTTCATATCGCCTCCTTAAGGGCATATATGCAGTCCAAATATCCAAATGAGAATTTGGTGGAACGCTTCCACGATCTTAGTTGCCCGGTGCGGCTCGGAATCTCTCACATAATCACTTTCAACACTGCTGCAACAATGAAATATGTACGGGGATCAATGTTTGAAACTTTTAGTTGCAGAATTGATGCTTTGCGGCAACTTAAGTGCGTGTTCTTTTGGCATTTGCCGTGGACAAAAAAACCATACGCAGTATCCGCCTCTGGGCATGTGCCGCCAACAGGTCTAAAATGCAGTCTGGGGCCGTTGCCGGATTACGACACATCATCTTGTAATCCGAAACGGAGAGAATTCAATCGGCGGGTATCGCCCGCATGACATGGAATGAACATGGCAACACAGAAATCTAAAATCATCTACACGCTGACCGATGAGGCGCCCATGCTGGCGACCTATTCGCTGCTGCCTATTATCAAGAAGTTCGCCGCATCGGCTGGTGTAGACGTGACCTCCAGCGATATCTCGGTGGCGGCGCGGGTGCTGGCCGAGTTCCCCGAATACCTGAGCGAAGAGCAGAAGGTTCCGAACACCCTGGCCGAACTGGGCGCCTTGACCCAGCTCGCCGACACCAACATCATCAAGCTGCCCAACATCAGCGCCTCGGTCGGCCAGCTGATGACCTGCATCCGCGAGTTGCAGGCACGCGGCTACAAGCTGCCGGACTATCCGGAAGAAGCCAAGACCGACGAGGAAAAAGCCCTGAAAGCCCGCTACGGCAAGTGCATCGGCAGCTCGGTCAACCCGGTCCTGCGCGAAGGTAACTCCGACCGCCGCGCGCCGAAGGCGGTCAAGGAATACGCCCGCAAGCACCCGCACTCGATGGGCGAGTGGAGCCAGGCATCGCGCACCCACGTGTCGCATATGCACCACGGCGACTTCTACCACGGCGAAAAATCGATGACGCTGGACCGCGCGCGCGATGTCAAGATGGAACTGATCACCGACTCCGGCAAGACCATCGTGCTCAAACCGAAGGTCGCGCTGCAGGCCGGCGAGATCATCGACAGCATGTTCATGAGCAAAAAGGCATTGCTGGAGTTCTACGAGAAGGAAATCGACGACGCCTTCAAGACCGGCGTGATGTTCTCGCTGCACGTCAAGGCCACCATGATGAAGGTCTCGCACCCGATCGTGTTCGGCCACTGCGTGCGCATCTTCTACAAGGACGCCTTCGCCAAGCACCAGGCGCTGTTCGATGAACTGGGCGTGAACGTCAACAACGGCATGGCCAACCTGTACGAGAAGATCGAGAAGCTGCCGGCCTCGCAGAAGGAAGAGATCCTCAAGGACCTGCACGCCTGCCACGCCAACCGTCCGGAACTGGCCATGGTCGACTCGGCCAAGGGCATCACCAACTTCCACTCGCCGAACGACATCATCGTTGACGCGTCGATGCCGGCCATGATCCGCATCGGCGGCAAGATGTGGGGCGCCGACGGCCGTCCGAAGGACGTCAAGGCCGTGATGCCGGAATCGACCTTCGCCCGCATCTACCAGGAGATGATCGGCTTCTGCAAATGGCATGGCAACTTCGATCCGAAGACCATGGGCACCGTGCCGAACGTCGGCCTGATGGCCCAGCAGGCCGAGGAATACGGCTCGCACGACAAGACCTTCGAAGTGTCGGAAGGCGGCACCGCCAACATCACCGACCTGGCCACCGGCGAAGTGCTGCTGACCCAGACCGTGGAAGCGGGCGACATCTGGCGCATGTGCCAGGTCAAGGACGCGCCGATCCGCGACTGGGTCAAGCTGGCCGTGACGCGCGCCCGCAACTCCGGCATGCCTGCCGTGTTCTGGCTGGACAGCTACCGTCCGCACGAGAACGAAGTGATCAAGAAGGTGCAGGTCTACCTGAAGGACCACGACACCAAGGGCCTGGACATCCAGATCATGTCGCAGACCCGCGCCATGCGCTACACGCTGGAACGCGCCTTCCGCGGCCTGGACACCATCTCGGTGACCGGCAACATCCTGCGCGACTACCTGACCGACCTGTTCCCGATCCTGGAACTGGGCACCAGCGCCAAGATGCTGTCGATCGTTCCGCTGATGGCCGGCGGCGGCATGTACGAGACCGGCGCCGGCGGTTCGGCGCCTAAGCACGTCAAGCAGCTGGTGGAAGAGAACCACCTGCGCTGGGATTCGCTGGGCGAGTTCCTGGCGCTGGCGGTGTCGCTGGAAGACCTGGGCATCAAGACCGGCAACGCCAAGGCCAAGCTGTTGGCCAAGACGCTGGACGAAGCCACCGGCAAGCTGCTGGACAACAACAAGTCGCCATCGACCCGTACCGGCGAGCTGGACAACCGCGGCAGCCACTTCTACCTGTCGCTGTTCTGGGCGCAGGCGCTGGCGGCGCAGACCGAGGACGCTGAACTGCAAGCCTACTTCGCGCCACTGGCGAAGACGCTGGCCGACAACGAAGCCAAGATCGTCGAAGAGCTGAACTCGGTGCAGGGCAAGGCCATGGACATCGGTGGTTACTACTACCCTGATCCAGCCAAGACCGAAGCGGTCATGCGTCCAAGCGCAACGTTCAACGCGGCGATTGCAGCGGTCTGAATCTAGCGTGGTGAGGTAACAAAAAGGGCAGCCGAGGCTGCCCTTTTTTATTGCCGCCGCCGTCAGCTGGCGCTGGGCGGCGCGTCGCGCGCGTCCACATACGCCCAGGCCAGCGTGCCCGAGGCCAGCGTGACGCTCTGGCGGCGGTAGGCCGCCACCTCGTAGCGGTCCGGATCGTGCAGCTCGTCGGGCGTCACCGCCAGCACCGCGCCGGCCACCATGTCGTCCGGCGATCCGCTGCGGGACACGATGGGATGCTGCGTCTTGCCGCCGGTGGCGACCACGGCCGGATCGTCTATCGCCACCGCCGACAGGCGATAGCCCGGCAGGCTGTCCTTGCGGCCGGCCAGTGCGCGGGCCAGGGCGCCGCAAACGGAGCGGATTAAATCGAGCGGCCGTCGTAGTGCTTGACAGGGATGGCGTCCAGGTCGATGCCCTCGATGCAGCGGATATTGATCGCCGCCATGGTCTCGCCGTTGGGCGCCACGCCCTCGCTGTAGGGCGAGATGCCGCAAATGGGGCAGAAGCGGTGCTTGATCAGATGCTTGTTGAACAGATAGGTGCTGGCGTTGTCGTCCGGCGTCAGCAGATGCATCTCCGGGCGCGGCACGAACCACATCAAGGTGCCCTTGCGCTGGCACATCGAGCAGTTGCAGGACATGGCCGAGGTGATCTCGCCTTCGGCTTCGAACTTCACTCTGCCGCAGTGGCAGCTTCCCTGGTATTTCATTTCACACCTCCTGTAAGAAACGATCAAGACTGCTGAAGAAAAACGCCCAGCCGCGCTCGTGGTTGATGCGCGCCTGTTCGTCGAAGAAGCGGTCGTGCACGAAGCGCAGCTCGGTGCCTTCGGCCACCGGCGCCAGGTCGATGCTGACGCGCGACACCCGTTCCGGCGTGCTGTGCCAGGCCCAGGTGAACACCAGCCGCGTGAACGGCCGCACTTCCTGGTACACGCCGGTCATCTGGTTCAGGCCGCCGTCGGGTCCGGTGAAGGCGAGGTGGTACTGGCCGCCTTCGCGCAGGTCGATGTCCGCCCTGGTCAGCGAGGCCTCGCCGGGGCCGAACCACTGGCTCAGCGCTTGCGGGTCGGTCCACGCGCGCCAGACTTTTTCGGGGGCGACGGGGTAGACCCGCCGGAGGCTGACTTGGGCGGGCTGTTCGGCGGTGGGCATGATGCGATTTCCTCCTGGTGATAGAGATAGCGTCCCAGCGCATCGAGCTGGCCGGTCCAGAAACGCTGGTAATGGGCGATCCACATGGCGGCGTCCTGCATGGGCGCGGCATGCAGCTCGCAGCGCACCACGCGTCCCTCCTTCGAGCGGGCGATCAGGCCGGCTGTTTCCAGCACGGCCAGGTGCTTCATGAAGCCGGGCAGCGACATCTCGTATTGCTGCGCCAACTCCGTGACGGTGCAACTGCCGTCGCCCAGCTGCGCCAGCACGCCGCGCCGCGTGGCGTCGGACAGCGCCGCGAAGATCAGGTCCAGCTGGGAATCGTTATACTTAACCATAAGGTATAGTATTGTCAAAGACGGCACCCATGTCAAGCGTGTTTTTTAGCGGCCGCGTGCACGGTGGTCAAAAATAATATATGATGACCATCATGGAATCGAAACCGACCAAACGCGCAACCGCCAGCCGCAAGGAAGCCACCCACGAACGCATCGTGGAGGTGGCCTCGCGCGCCATCCGGCGCAGCGGCTACGACGGCACCGGCGTGGCCGACATCATGAAAGAGGCGGGCCTGACGCACGGCGGATTCTACGCGCACTTCGAGTCGCGCGACGCGCTGCTGGCCGAGGCCGGCGACCGCGCCGGCGCCGAGTCGGTCGCGCTGGCGGCGCGGGTGGCG
>NZ_WWCX01000150.1:0-8841 GCF_009857655.1 Duganella vulcania | reverse complement strand
CGACCGCAGCCGATCCCGCGCTGACGGACACCGCGCCCATCGCGCCGCCGGCCGCCCACGCCGGCAACGGGGAACTGGAACGCCGCCTGAGCGCCGCCGAACAGGCGCTGGCCGCGTCGCAACAACTGATCCAGACGCAGATGGCGCAGCTGAGCGCGCCCCATCCCGACCGCCTGCCGCCGATCGCCGCGCCGGACAACACCGACATCCGCGTGGCCCGCGCCAGCAAGCGGCAAGTGGTGGCGCCAGCGCTGGAGAACGGCTACCAGGCCCTCAACAGCGGCGACCTGGCGCAAGCCCAACAGCAGTACGAGGCCGCGCTGCGCGACAGCCCGACCAGCCGCGACGCCCTGCTCGGCCTGGCCACGCTGGCCGCGCGCAAGGGCCAGGGCGAACAGGCCGCAGGCTATTACCTGCGCCTGCTCGAACTCGACCCGAACGACGCCACCGCCGTGGCCGGCCTGGTCGGCGTGCGCCAGGGCGACACCAGCCAGAGCGAGGCGCGGCTGCGCGCCATCCTCGGCACCAACCCGGACGCCGGCCCGGTGCTGTTCGCGCTCGGCAACCTGCAGGCGCAGCAGGGCCGCTGGCCCGACGCGCAGCAGTCCTACTTCCGCGCCTACACCGCCATGCCGGACAATCCCGACTACGCCTACAACCTGGCCATCGGCCTGGACCGCCTGAACCAGGGCAAGCTGGCCCTGAAGTACTATCAGCGCGCGCTGGCGCTGGCGCAGGACCACGCCGCCGCGTTCGACCGCAACGCGCTGCGCCTGCGCATGCACGAGCTGAGCGCGCCGGCCAAACAACAATAAGAGATCCATGGCAGAACAAGTCAAACTCCCGCTCGGCAAGCTGCTGATCCAGAAAGGCGTGATCAGCGAGGACCAGCTGCGCATCGCGCTGATCGAGCAGAAACGCAGCAGCGAGCCGCTGGGGAAACTGTTGATCACGCTGGGCTTCGTGACCGAGGCCACGGTGCGCATGGCGCTGTCGGAAAACCTCAACCAGCAAAGCGCCGACCTGACCAGCCTGGTGGTGGACGCCATCGCGCTCAAGCTCATCCCCAAGGACGTGGCCAAGCGCTACAAGGTGTTCCCCATCGTGTACGAGCGCGCCACGGACAACCTGATCCTGGCCATGTCGGACACCAGCAACATCGTCGCGCTGGACCAGATCAGCGCCATGCTGGTCAAGGGCATCACCATCAGCCCGCTGCTGGTGAACGATTCCGACATCCAGCGCGCCATCGACCAGTACTACGGCTTCGAGCTGTCGATTGACGGCATCCTGCACGAGATCGAGACGGGCGAGGTCAACTACGCCAGCCTGGGCAGCACCTCGGACGAGTACAGCCAGCCGGTGGTGCGCCTGATCGACGCCATCCTGGCCGACGCCGTGCAGAACGGCGCCTCCGACCTGCACTTCGAGCCGGAGCAATCGTTCCTGCGCATCCGCTACCGCATCGACGGCATCCTGCGCCAGATCCGCAGCCTGCACAAATCGTACTGGCCGGCGATGGCGGTGCGCCTGAAGGTGATGAGCGGCATGAACATCGCCGAGACCCGCGCGCCGCAGGACGGCCGCATCTCGATCAAGTTCTCCGGCCGCCAGATCGACTTCCGCGCCTCGGCGCAGGCCACCACGCACGGCGAGAACTTCGTGCTGCGCGTGCTGGACCGTCAAAAGGGCATCGTGCCGCTGGACGGCCTGGGCCTGGAGGAAAACGAGCTCAACCTGCTGAAGCTGATGATCGCCCGTCCCGACGGCGTGATCCTGGTGACCGGCCCGACCGGCTCGGGCAAGACCACCACGCTGTATTCCATCCTCAACCACATCAACACCGAGAGCGTCAACATCATGACGCTGGAGGACCCGGTCGAGTATCCGATGAACATGATCCGCCAGACCGCCGTCAACGAGTCGGCCAAGATGGGCTTTGCCGACGGCATCCGCTCGATGATGCGGCAGGATCCGGACATCATCCTGGTCGGCGAGATCCGCGACCGCGAGACCGCCGAGATGGCGTTCGCGGCCGCCATGACCGGCCACCAGGTGTATTCGACGCTGCACACCAATTCGGCGATCGGCTCGATCTCGCGCCTGCTCGACATCGGCGTGGTGGCCGACATCATGGCCGGCAACATCATCGGCATCATCGCCCAGCGCTTGGTGCGCCGGCTGTGCCCGCACTGCCGCGAGGCCTATCCGGCCGAGGACCTGGAGCGCCGCCTGCTCGGCCTGCCCCGGAACGAGGACGCCGCGCCGTTCACGCTGTACCGCGCGGTCGGCTGCGAGCGTTGCGGCCACCAGGGCTACAAGGGCCGGCTGGCCATCATGGAGCTGCTGAAGATGACGCCGCAGCTTGACGAGATGGTGGCGCGGCGCGCCTCCTCGCGCGAGCTGAAGAACGCCACCGCCGCGGCCGGCGTGCGCTCGCTGGTGGACGACGGCCTGCGCCGCGTGCGCGAGGGCGTGACCACGCTGGAGGAAGTGTCGCGCGTGGTCGACCTGACGGACAGGCTGAGCTGATGCCCCAATACCTCTACCGCGCCATGGACGCCAGCGGCCAGCTGCTGCTGGGGAATATGGACGCGCTCAACGAGCCGGACCTGGAGCTGCGCCTGCACCGCATGGAGCTGGACCTGATCGACTGTCAGGTGTCGCGCCAGAAGCTGGCCGCCATCGGCCGGCGCGACATCACGCGCAAGGACCTGATCAACTTCTGCTTCCAGATGGAGCAGCTGACCGGCGCGGGCGTGCCCATCCTGGAAGGCTTGAACGACCTGCGCGACAGCATGGACCATCCGCGCTTCCGCGAGATCATCACCGACCTGATCGAGAACATCGAGGGCGGCCTGCAACTGTCGGCCGCGCTGGAAGCCTACCCGGACGTGTTTGACAAGACCTTCACCAGCCTGATCACGGCCGGCGAGCGCACCGGCAAGATCGCCGAGGTGTTCCTGAACCTGTCGGACAGCCTGAAGTGGCAGGACGAGCTGGCCTCGCAGTCGCGCAAGATCGTCATGAAGCCGCTGTTTGTCGGCGTGGTGATCCTGGGCGTGGTGGCCTTCCTGATGATCTACCTGGTGCCGCAGCTGACCGCCTTCATCAAGAACATGGGCAACGAGCTGCCCTTCCACACCAAGGCGCTGATCTTCGTCTCGGACATCTTCATCAACTACTGGTACGTGCTGCTGGCGCTGCCGGTGGCGCTGTATTTCGGCGGCCGCGCCTGGCTGGCGCGCAGCGAGCAGGCGCGCTACAGCTTCGACGCCTTCAAGCTGCGCATCTGGATGATCGGCCCGGTGCAGCACAAGATCATCCTGGCCCGCTTCGCCACCTTTTTCGCGCTGATGTACGGCGCCGGCATCACCATCCTCGAATGCATCCGGCTGTCCGAAGGCATCGTCGGCAACCGCATGGTGGCGGCCGGGCTGCGCCGCGCGGCGCAACTGATTTCCGAGGGCCAGAGCGTGACGGCGGCGTTCCAGCACACCGGCATCTTCCCGCCGCTGGTGATCCGCATGCTCAAGGTGGGCGAGGCCACCGGCGCGCTGGACGGCGCGCTGCGCAACGTCAGCTACTTCTACAACCGCGAAGTGAAGGAAATGATCGAGAAGGTGCAGGCAATGATAGAGCCGGCCATGACCGTGGTGCTGGGCCTGCTGCTGGGCTGGATCATGCTGTCCGTGCTGGGGCCGATTTACGACACCATCTCCAAGATCCGACCCTGAGGCCGCCGTGTTGCACAGCCATTTACTTTATCTCAGCAGCGAATTCGTGTGGGCCTACCCATGGCACCAGGGCGTGCTTGGCGAGCCCACGCGCTACCCCAACGAGCGCGCCGGCGTCGACGCCTTCATGGACGACCTCGACGCGCGGCCCTACGGCCCGGTCTACCTGATGGTCGACCTGATCGAGGAGGACTTCCAGCGCATCACGCTGCCGCACGTGACCGGCCGCTCGGGCCGCCGCCTGCTGGCGCGCCGCCTGCTGCAGCAATACCGCGAGACGCCGTACCGCTACGTGCGCGTGCAGGGCCGCGAGCCGGACGGCCGCCAGGACGACATCGCCCTGCTCAGCGCGCTGACCAATCCGGCGCTGGTGCAGCCGTGGGTGGAAGCGCTGGAGCTGCTGCGCGCACCGCTGGCCGGGCTGTACTCGACCACGCTGATGACCTCCTCGCTGGTGCACAAGCTGGGCCTGGCGGACCAGCGCCTGCTGCTGGTCACGCAGCAATCGGCCGGCCTGCGCCAGAGCTATTTCCTTGACGGCCAGCTGAAGTTCTCGCGCCTGACGCTGGCGGTGGACCGCGACGGCGCCCCGGTCGACGTCGCGCGCGAGACCGCCAAGACCCAGCAGTTCCTCACCAGCACCCGCCTGATCGGACGCGGCGAGGTGCTGCACACGGTGATCCTGGCGCCGGACGAGACGCTGGACCGGCTCGAGCCGCAGTGCCAGGACGGGCCCGAGACGGCCTACCATTTTGAATCGATGGAAACCGCTGCCGATCGCACCGGCCTGCCGGCAACGCCGGAACTGGCCGACACCCTGCTGCTCACCCTGCTCGGCCGCGAACGCCCGCCCAGCCAGTATTCGCTGGGCGAGGCGCGCCGCTACTTCCAGCTGTGGCGCGCGCGGCTGGCCCTGTTCAGCGCCAGCGCGGTGCTGGCGGCCGGCACCCTGGTCTGGCTGGGCGTTGATGTGTGGCGCTATGTCGAGGCCACCTCGGCCACCGACACCATGTACGCGCAGGCCCGGCAGTACGACGAGCGCTACCGCGCCGCGCTGTCGACCATGACGCCGGCCATCGACAAGACCGCCAACATGAAGGCCGCCGTCACGGTGGCGCAGCTGCTGGTGCGCCAGGGGCCGCAGCCGCTGCCGCTGATGACGCACCTGAGCGCGGCGCTGGACAAGGTGCCGCAGATTCGCGTGCTCGAGCTGGACTGGAAAATCACGCCGCCGGCCACGCCGGCCGAGCCGGTCGCCACCGGCTTCATGGCCAGCACCTCGGGCACGGTGGTGGAGCCGATCTCGTCGCTGATGCTGGGGCTGCCGGCCAAGGTGCCGCAGGCGCTGCGGCTGGAGGCGGAGATCATGGTACCGCCGGATAATTACCGCGAAGTGGTCAATACGATGAACGCCTTCACCCAGGAACTGGCGCGCCAGCCGCGCATGGCGGTGGAGATCGTGCAGCAGCCGGTCGACACCCGCTCCAACGTCAAGCTCAGCGGCAAGGCCGGTGCCGGCCCGGCCGGCGGCGTCGAGACCAAGGCCCGCTTCATCCTCAACCTCGTGTGGCAGCCATGAACGCCTCCCCCGCCCCTTTCAGCAAGAAGCCGGCCCGGGCCGCCAGGCCGCTGCCGTACTGGCTGCGCGAATTCGCGCTGATCCGGCTGGCCGTGGTGATGGCCGCCGGCGCCCTGGCCATCGGCGTGGCGACCGTGTTCGCCAGCAGCTGGTATGTCAACCACGCCGAGGAAAACCGGCTGCAGGCGCTGCAGACGCGCGACGCCGCGCGCCAGCGCTTCGCCCAGGTGGAAACGGAAAAGCGCGAGATCCGCGCCTACCAGCCGCAGTTCGCGCTGCTGCGCAGCCGCGGCCTGATCGGCGACGAGAACCGCCTCGACTGGGTCGAGCAGATCCGCCAGATCCAGGAGCGCCGCAAGCTGCCGCCGCTGAGCTACGAGATCGAACCGCAGCAAGGCATCAAGCTGGACGCGCCGCTGCCGCTGGGCGACTACGCGCTGCGCGGCAGCCGCATGCACCTGCGCATGGAGCTGCTGCACGAGGGCGACCTGTTCAACTTCCTCGAAGACCTGCGCCAGCGCGGCTATTACGCGGTGCAGGAATGCACGCTCAAGCGCGTCGGCGGCCAGCAGAACGTGCCGAACACGCCGACCATCGGCGCCGACTGCAAGCTCAACTGGCTGACGCTGGCGCCCACCACCGCGCGCAGGAAAGGCTCGTGATGACCATGTCCACTCCCCTCTCGCGGGCCACGCTGCTGGCCCTGCTGGCTTGGTCCGCTCTTCACACCGTTCCGGCGGCGGCCCAGCAGGTGGCGCTGGGCCGGCTGTTCGCCACGCCGGTAGAACGCGACGCACTCGACCGCCAGCGCGCCGCCGGCCCGGCCGCCGCCCCCGCCACGAACGACGCCGCTGCCGCAGCGCAGATGCAGCAAATTCAGCAAATGCAGCAATCGGCGCCGCCGCCACAGCCGCCCGTGTCGCCCAACGGTTACGGCAGTCCCGATCCAAACGTCGTCCCACAGGCGCCGCCCGCCGCAATGCAGTACGCCGCAACACCGCCCACCGCAGCCGAGCCCGTGCCGCCGCCCTCGTCGGCCGTCCAGCTGAGCGGCGTGCTGCGCGGCAGCAGCGGCCGCACCACCGTCTGGCTCAACCAGGTGCCGCAGACCGAGGGCGCCAAGGCCGGGCCGGGACCGGCGGTGTCGCTGCGGCTGTCGTCCGGCCGCCGGCTGATCATGAAACCCGGCCAGAGCTTCGATCCCGCCAATGGCAGCGTGCAGGAAATTGGCCGCTAGCCGGCGCCGCCAGCGCGGCGCGGCGCTGTTGCTGCTACTGGCGATGACCAGCGTTGGCGCGGCGGCGTTGCTGGTGAGCGCGCTCAACCACGACACCACCCAGCTGCACCGCACCCAGCAAACCCTGGCGCGCATGGCGCAGGCGCGCGACGCGCTGGTGGGCTTCGCCGCCGCAAACGGCCGCCTGCCGCGTCCGGCCACCTCGGCGCTCGACGGCCACGAGGCGCCGGCGCCTTGTGCCACCGAGCAGGACTGCACCGGCTTCCTGCCCTGGGTCACGCTGGGCGTGGACGGCGCCGATGCGTGGGGCAAGCTGCTGCGCTACAGCGTCACGCCGGCCTACACCCAGGCGCCGGTGCTGCGCATTTCCACCGTCGCCACCAAGACCGTGCAGGACCGCGGCGCCGACGGCGAACTGTTTTTCCGCACCGGCCAGTCCTCCTGCGACCCCGGCGCCCAGTGCGCGCCGCTGGTGCTGCTGTCGCACGGGCGCAGCAATTTCGGCGTATCGGTGCAGGGCGTGGCGCAGGCCAATACCGACGCCGGCAACATCGACGAGCAAGCCAACGCCAGCGCCAGCGTCCATTTCATCGGCCGCGCCGCCAGCGGCAATCCCAACGCGCCCGGCGGCGCCTTCGACGACCTGGTGCTGAGCGTGCCGCTCGATACCCTTTACAAACAGATGGCGGCGGCCCACCGCCTGCCTTGACGACATGAAGAAACACGGACAATCCGGCTTTACCCTGGTTGAGATCGCGATCGTGCTGATCATCGTCGGCCTGATGATCGGCGGCCTGGTCACGCCGCTGAGCATGCAGCTGGAGCAGCGCAAGATCTCGGAGACCCAGAAATCGATGGAGGAGGCGCGCGAGGCGCTGATCGGCTTTGCGCTGCGCAACGGCTACCTGCCCTGCCCGGCAACCTCGGCCAGCAACGGCCTGGAGGCGCGCGCCGGCAACCGTTGCGCCGGCGATCGCCGCAGCGGCTACCTGCCGTGGGCCACGCTGGGCCTGGGCAAGCTCGATGGCTGGAACCACCTGTTCCGCTACAGCGTCACGCCGGCCTTCAGCGACAGCGGCGTGCCATTCAACCTGAGCACGCCGCGCGACATCACCGTCGCCACGCGCGACGCCACCGGCCAGCTGGTGGCGGCCACCGCCGTGAACGACATCCCGGCGGTGATCGTCTCGCATGGCAAGAACGGCTATGGCGGCAGCAACGAGCTGGGCGGCCTGATCGCCAACGCCTCCACCACCAACAGCGACGAGCAGCTCAACGCCGGCTCGGACACCCAGTTCGTCAGCCGCTACGCCAGCGACACCGCCACCGCGCCGGGCGGCGCCTATGACGACATCGTGGTCTGGCTGTCGCCCAACATCCTGTTCAACCGCATGGTCGCGGTGCAGAAAATCCAATGACGTCCGCGCTGCCGCTGCCGCATGCCGCGCTGGTCATCGCCCGCTACACGCTGCTGGAGGCGCTGCGCAATCGCCTGCTGTGGCTGCTGTTGCTGGTGCTGGCGGCGGCCGTGTGCGCCGGCGGCTTCCTCGGCCAGCTGGCGCTGACCGAGAGCCGCCAGCTGCAGGCGGCGCTGCTGGCGGCGGTGCTGCGGCTGGCGGCGGTGTTCCTGGTCGCCACCTTCGTGGTCAGCAGCATGGCGCGCGAGGCGGCCGACAAGGGCGCCGAGCTCCTGCTGGCGCTGGCCCTGCCGCGCGCCGTGTATGTGCTCGGCAAGCTGGCCGGCTTCGCCGCGCTGGCGCTGCTGCCGGCGCTGCTGTTCGGCGCGGTGGCGCTGGCCTTCGCGCCGCTCGATCAGGCTGCGTTGTGGGCGGCGTCGCTGCTGGGCGAGCTGTGGATCGTGGCCGCCTTCAGCCTGCTGTGCTCACTGACCTTGAGCCAGACCCTGCCGGCGCTGACGGCGGCCGGCGCCTTCTATTTGCTGGCGCGCGTGCTAGGCACGCTGCAACTGCTGGGCCACGCCGGCGCCGCCCAGGCCGACGCCGGCCAGCGCTGGCTGACGCGCGGCATCGACGCGCTGGCGCTGCTGCTGCCGCACCTGGACGCCTTCACCCGCACCGAATGGCTGCTGTACCACACCGGCGGCCTGGCCGACCTGGCCAGCGTGGCGGCCCAGACCGCGCTGGCCGTGGGCCTGCTGACGGCCGCCGCGCTGTTCGACCTGTACCGGAAGAACCTGTGAACACGCCGTCGCGTCCGCTGTCGTCGGTGCCGCCGGCCGTGCGCGTGCTGCTGGCGGCGGCGCTGGCCCTGCAGCTGGGCTGGCAGGC
>NZ_WWCX01000014.1:0-107297 GCF_009857655.1 Duganella vulcania | reverse complement strand
TCGGGCCGCATCGCCAACGCCGAGGGCCTGGCCGGGCTGGTCGTGGCCGCCTATGAAGGCGCGCTGCTGCAAGCCCGCGTGGCCGGCAGCGTAGCGCCGATGGAGCAGGCCGGCGCCGCCCTGTTCGCGCTGCTGCGCGCACGCTCCCCCGGAGGCCGCCCATGACCAAGCAAGTCCTCACCCTCCAGGCCGCCGACGGCTATCCGGTCGTCGCCACGCTCTACCCGGCCGCCGGCGCGCCGCACGCCCACCTGGTCGTGGCCAGCGCCACCGGCGTGCCGCAGGGTTTCTACCGCCGCTTCGCCGAGTTCGCCGCCGCGCGCGGCTACCGCGTGCTGACGCTGGACTACCGCGGCATCGGTCTGTCGCGCCCGGCCACGCTCAAGGGCTTCGAAGTGGACTTCCTGGACTGGGGCCGGCTCGACCTGGCCGCCGCCGTCGAGCACATGGCCAGCGACGAACTGCCGCTGCTGCTGGTCGGCCATTCCTACGGCGGCCACGCGCTGGGGCTGCTGCCCAACCAGCACAAGGTCGCGGCCTGCTATCTGTTCGGCGTCAGTGCCGGCTGGCACGGCTGGATGCCGCCGCTGGAGCGCGTCAAAGTCTGGCTGACCTGGAACGTGTTCGGCCCGCTGCTGACGCGCTGGAAAGGCTATCTGGCCTGGAGCAAGCTGGGCATGGGCGAAGACCTGCCGCTGACCGTCTACCACCAGTGGAAACGCTGGTGCCGCTACCCGCACTATTTCTTCGACGATCCGGCGATGGCCGGCATCCGCGACAGCTACGACCGGGTGCGCATGCCGGTGCTGGCGGCCAACTCGGTGGACGACCTGTGGGCCGGCCCCGCCTCGCGCGACGCCTTCATGGCCGGCTACCGCAACGCCGCCGTCACCGCCGTCACCATCGATCCGGCGCGGGCCGGCTTCGGCCCCATCGGCCACATGGGCTACTTCAAGGCGCAGGCGCAGCCGCTGTGGGAAGCGGCGCTGGCCTGGTTTCAGACCGAGGTGAGCTCCGCCACGAAGTCGTAGGCGTCGCCGCGGAAATACGAGCGGCAAAACTCCACCACCCGGCCATCGGCCAGGAAGCCCAGCCGCTCGACCGCCAGGCCGGCGTCGGCCTCGCGGGCGTCCAGCAGGCGCGCCTGCTCGGCGTTGAGCAGCAGCGCCGACAGCCGCTGCAACGCCCGCACCGGCCGGTTGCCGCAGCGGTTCAGCGCCTCGTACATCGACTTGTCCACCGACTCCAGCGACGGCAGGCAGCTGCCCGGCACGGCCGCGTACTCCACGCACATCGGCGTGCCGTCGGCGTAGCGGATGCGGTGGAAGCGGTACACCGCCTCGCCCGGGCTCAGGCGCAGCCGCACCGCCTCCTCGCAGGTGGCGATGCCGGTGGCGCGGTGCAGCCAGGTGCTGCTGGGCTGGCGCCCGCGCGCACGCATGTCCTCGGAAAATGAGCTGAGCTTGGAAAAATTCTGCTCGATGCGGGTGTGGTTGATGAAGTTGCCCGAGCCGGGGCGCCGCACCAGCAAGCCCTCCGCCACCAGCCCGTCGAGCGCCTTGCGCACCGTCAGCCGCGACACGTTCAGGTCGCTGGCCAGCTTGCGCTCGGGCGGCAGCGCGTCGTCCGGCAGCAGCACGCGCTGGGCAATGGCCTCGCGCAAGGCACGCTGCAACTGGTGATACAGCGGCAGGCTGCTGCTTTCTCCAAGCACCTTCACGATGTTGGTCAACGTCATCATACGATACCCTCCCGCCACAAATATAGTACCAATTAAGTACCGGAATTTCAGCGCAATCTTGATGTAATTTCAATATTTTGCACCAAACAGGTGAATACTAAGCCATTTTTTGTCTAAAAAACACCACATCGCTATATTTTTTTACAACTGGTAGCGCTCTGGTATCATTGTTTACAGTATATTGGCATCGAACTGGTTTGTTGTTTGGTTTGCAAGGGGGAATCTTGCGAGAGATTCATCATCACAAGAAGTGAACAGGTCCGCATGGGCCATACTGGAGATTTGCAATGACGTTTCAACAGCACGCAGCAAGCAGCACAGCGGCCCGCACCGGCCTGACCCCGATCGCCGCGGCGGTCGGCATGATGATCGCCTTCGCCACGCCGGCGATGGCGCAGACCACCCAGGCCGGCGACGCACCGGCCGTGGTGACCGTCTCGGGCGTCCGCGCCGCCCTGGAACAATCGCTCAAGCAAAAACGCAATGCCGATTCCGTGGTCGAGGTGGTGACCGCCGAAGACATCGGCAAAATGCCCGACAAGAATGTGGCCGACGCCATCCAGCGCCTGCCCGGCGTGAACATCCAGTCGTCGGCCGGCGGCGAAGGCGGCTTCGGCGAGAACGACCGCGTCAGCCTGCGCGGCACCAGCCCCTCGCTGCAGCAAACCCTGTTCAACGGCCACGCCATCAGCACCGGCGACTGGTTCGTGCTGAACCAGTTCGGCGGCAACGTCGGCCGCTCCAGCAGCTTCTCGCTGCTGCCTTCCGAGCTGGTCAGCTCCGTGGTGGTGCATAAGTCGCAGACCGCCGACCTGGTCGAGGGCGGCGTGTCCGGCGCGATCGACGTCATCACCCGCCGCCCGCTGGAATTCAAGAAGGCGCTGACGCTGGAAGCGTCGGTGCAGGCGGTGTACAACGACCTGGCCAAGAAGACCGAGCCGCAATTCTCCGGCCTGTTCGCGTGGAAGAACGACAGCAACACCGCCGGCGTGCTGGTGCAGGCCTTCTCCGAAAAAACCACGGTGCGCCGCGACGGCCAGGAAGTGCTGGGCTATGTCACGGTCGGCAAGAACAGCGCGGCCGCCAAGGCCAATCCGGCGCTGGCCGGCCTGTATGTGCCGACCTTCATCGGCGCCTCGCTGTTCGAGCAGAAGAAAAAACGCGAGGGCGGCGCCTTCGACGCCGAGTTCAAACCGTCGAAAGAGCTGACGCTGGACCTGAACGGCTTCTACTCCAAGCTGGACGCACCGCACCAGAACACCAACTGGCTGGCGGCGCCCGGCAACTCCTTCAACCGCGACAACTTGGTGCCGACCAACGTCACCACCAAGGGCGGCACCATCACCGGCGCCTCCTTCGCCAGCAACTCGGGCGAGGTCGACAACATCTACCGTCCGGACGCCGGCGGCGAAGCCTACTACGTCGACTTCAACTTCCGCTACCGCGCCACGCAGGACCTGACCATCAGCGGCAAGGCCGGCATGACCCACGGCGAAGGCTGGGACCACGGCGACGTCTACTACCAGAACAATGTCAGCGGCGGCATGACCTTCCAGCTGAACGGCCTGAGCCCGGCCAGCGTCTCCTATCCCGGCGGCGTGACCACCAAGCCCGGCAGCACCGCCTGGGCCGGCGGCGGCGAGTCGCAATCGATCGACAAGGAACGCTACGCCCAGCTGGACGGCGAGCTGCGCATCAGCCAGGGCGTGCTCGATTCGGTCAAGTTCGGCGTCCGCGCCACCGACCACAAACGCA
Source organism: Duganella vulcania (assembly GCF_009857655.1). Taxonomy (NCBI): domain Bacteria; kingdom Pseudomonadati; phylum Pseudomonadota; class Betaproteobacteria; order Burkholderiales; family Oxalobacteraceae; genus Duganella; species Duganella vulcania. The sequence goes on along the minus strand of NZ_WWCX01000014.1, from coordinate 103,801 downwards.
GCGCCGAGCATCCGCTGGAATCGAAGCTGGGCCCGCTGGGCGGCAGCAATCCCGGCCCGGCCTGGAGCGGCCAGCAATATCCGAGCGACTTCGCCTCCAACCTGGGCGGCGGCCTGTCGTCGGCCTACTTCCGCTACGACGGCGCGGCGCTGGGCGCCTGGGGCGCGGTGCCGGGCAACCGCGTGATCGACTTCGTGGCGCGCCACAACTGGCAGGATGAATTCAAGGTCAACGAGAAGACCACCGCGGTGTACGGCATGGCCAACCTGACCGGCGACAGCTGGAGCGGCAACGTCGGCCTGCGCGGCGTGCGCACCAGGCAGACCTCGATCGTCAACCTGTCCGGCGGCACCAACCCGATCAAGGGCTCGGCCTTCGGCGACTACACGCCGACGACCTTCGAACGCACCTACAACGACGTGCTGCCAAGCGCGAACATCAAGTACGACGTGAACCAGGACCTGGTGGTGCGCGGCGCGCTGGCGCGGGCGATCTCGCGTCCCGACTACAGCGCGCTGGGCGGCTCGGTGTCGCTGAACGACGATGCGCTCAGCGCATCGGGCGGCAACGTCAAGCTCGATCCGGTCCGCTCCAACAACGCCGAAGTGAGCGCCGAGTGGTACTTCGCGCCGAAGTCCTCGCTGTCGGCCGGCCTGTTCTACATGGACCTGGTGTCGGTGGTGGCGCAGGGCGGCAGCGTGGGCACCTTCTTCAACAACAAGCAAGGCAAGATGACCGAGTACCAGATCACCTCGCCGTACACCACCAGCGGCAAGAACAAGGGCGTGGAGCTGAGCTACCAGCAGCCGCTGTTCAACAGCTTCGGCGTGCTGGCCAACTACACCTACGCGGACGGCAAGCTGGCCGACGGCAGCGAGCTGCTGAACTCCTCGAAGAGCACCTACAACATCACCGGCTTCTACGAGGACGCCAAGTTCAGCGCGCGCCTGGCGTACAACTACCGCTCCAGCTACAAGGCCGGCGTGGACCGTGGCGCCAGCCAGCACGTGAAGGGCGCGGGCAACCTGGCCGCTTCGTTGAACTACAAGATCAACGAGCAGCTGACCATCACCTTCGATGCGCTGAACCTGACCAACACCACCATCAAGATGTACGCGGAAACGCCTGACCAGCCGCGTGCGTTTTACTCGAACGGCCGCACTTTCTACCTGGGCCTGCGCGCCAAGCTGTAAGGCGTAGTGTGTAAAGAGGTAGTAGCACCAAGGTTGGCTGGCCCTTAACTCCCGTGGGGGCCAGCTTTTTTTATTGGGCGGCGGCGCGCGCCAGCAGCAAGGTGCGTTCGCGCTCGTTCTGCGTCAGCTGCGCCGCGCGTTCGAATTCGTGCCGCGCCTCGTCGTGCCGTCCCAGCTTGGACAGGAAATCCCCGCGCACGCTCGGCAGCAGATGGTAGTGCTTCAGCGCCGCCACATCCATCAAGCCATCCACCACTTCCAGCCCCGCTTCCGGTCCGAAGGCCATGGCCAGCGCCACCGCCCGGTTCAGTTCCACCACCGGCGACGGCGTCAGCTGCGCCAGCGCGTCGTACAGCGCGGCGATGCGCTGCCAGTCGGTGTCGGCCGCCAGCCGCGCGCGCGCATGGCAGGCCGCGATGGCCGCCTGCACGCCATACGATCCCAGTCCGCGTCCGGTGCGCTCGGCGCGTTCCAGCGCCGCCAGGCCGCGCCGTATCAGCAGCTGGTCCCAGCGCGCGCGGTCCTGCTCGAGCAAGAGGATGGGCTCGCCCTTGGGGCCGACCCGGGCGCGGGCGCGCGAGGACTGGATCTCCATCAGCGCCACCAGGCCGTGCACTTCCGGCTCGTCCGGCGCCAGCTCGGCCAGGATGCGGCCCAGCCGCAGCGCTTCCTCGCACAGCGCCGGCCGCATCCAGTCGGCGCCGGCGCTGGCGGAATAGCCTTCGTTGTAGATCAGGTAGACCACCTGCAGCACCGAGGCCAGCCGCTCGGCCAGCTCGTGCGCGCGCGGCGCCTCGAACGGCACCTTGGCCTCGGCCAGCGTGCGCTTGGCGCGCACGATGCGCTGCGCCACCGTCGCTTCCGGCACCAGGAAGGCGCGGGCGATCTCGCCGGTGCCCAGGCCGCCCAGCATGCGCAAGGTCAGCGCCACCCGGCCGTCGGTCGGCAGCACCGGATGGCAGGCTACGAACACCAGCCGCAGCAGGTCGTCGCCGATGTCGTTCTCCAGCGCGTCGGCCACCGCCGCGTCGAGGTTGGGCGCGGCGTCCTGCAGCACGCCTTCGATCTCGTAGGTGAGCTCTCCTTCCTTTTCCTGGTGCAGCTGGCGGCGCCGCAGCACGTCCAGCGCGCGGTTCCTGGCGACCGTGGTCAGCCATGCGGCCGGCTGGTCCGGCACGCCGGTGTCGGGCCAGCGCTCCAGCGCCATCACCAGCGCGTCCTGCGCCAGCTCCTCGGCCTGGCCGACGTCGCGCAGCATGCGCGCCAGCACGGCGATGATCTTGGCGGACTCCATCCGCCATACCGCCTCGACGATCTTGTGGACGTCAGCCGCCACGGGCTTTTTTCCTGAAGGCGTCGCGCAGGCCGGCCTCCAGCAGTTCGGCGCGCAGGCGTTCCTCGGCCGCGCGCATCTCGGGTGTGAATTCCTGGTGGGCGATGCGCTCGCACGCTTCGCGGATCTCCAGCGTCAGGTCGCCGGGGCTGGGATAGGGATAGGTCTTGGCCCAGGCGATGGCGTCGTCCAGCGAGGCCGCCTGCAGCATCCAGTAGCCGGCGATCAGTTCCTTGACTTCGGTGAACGGGCCGTCCACCACCGAGGTTTTCGAGTTGGCGAAGTGGACGCGGGTGGCGGAGGCGCTGGCCTTCAGGCCCTCGCCCGCCAGCAGCACGCCCTGCTGCACGCCGGCCTCGTTGTAGGCGTTCATCACGTCGATGACTTCCGGCGGCGGCACCGCGTTGGCTTCGGCGGCCTCGTCGGAGCGGATGAAGACCACGTAGCGCGTGAGCGCCTCGTCACGGCGGGGGATGGTGCCCGCCGCCGTGCCGCGTTCATCGAAGCCGATGCAGTTGCCGGGGCAACCCGCATCGCGGATTTCATACACGGCGCCGCTGTCGAACAACGGCCACCAGCGCACCTGCTCGATGGCGTCCTCCTTCGATGCCGCCTCGATCAGCGTGAAGCCGGCCACCAGCTCCCGGGGCGCGAACGGCCCGTGCTGCTGGCTCCAGACGCCGTCGCGCCGCAGCAGCCGCACCGCTTCCGTGCTGGGCTTGAGAAAAGTTCCCGGCTCCAGCGCCGGCGGCTGTTGGCCGCGTTCGGTGCTCTGGTTGGCGCGGCGCAGTACCATGTATTCCATCGCTAGCTCCTTTTTTCCGCTAAGGTAGCAGCATCACAGGCGGGCGCGCAAGGCTTCTTCCTGCGCGACCAGCTCCGGCGTGGCCGCGTCGCCGAAATCCTCCATCTCGAACACCTGGCGGATTTCGATTTCCGACGGCGTGTCGAACGGATTCGGGCAGCGCTTCATCCATTCGATGGCCTCCTCCTTCGACTTCACCTGCAGCAGCCAGAAGCCGGCGATCAGCTCCTTGGTCTCGGCGAACGGGCCGTCGATGACGGTGCGCTTGGTGCCTTCGTAGCGGATGCGCGCGCCCTTGGAACTGGGATGCACGCCCTCGCCGGCCAGCAGCACGCCGGCGCTCACCAGTTCCTCGTTGAACTTGCCCATCGCGGTCAGCAGCTCGGTGCTCGGCATCTTGCCCGCTTCGGAATCCTCGGTGGCTTTAACGATAATCATGAAACGCATGGTGTTCTCCGCTCAGCCGCAATCGGGCATCTGTTGCTTCATGGCCGCGTCCATTTCCTCACGCGTCATGTCCCTGGTGTGGGTGGCGATCGACCAGACGTGGCCGAACGGGTCGGTGACCTGGGCGTAGCGGTCGCCCCAGAACATGTCGGCCGGCGGCATCTTCTCGGCGGCGCCGGCGGCGATCGCCTGGGCGTAGGTGGCGTCGGCGTCGGGCACGTACATGTGCAGCGTAACCGGGCTGCCCTTCAGCGCCTTGGGGCCGAGGTTGCCGAAGTCACGGAACTCGTCCACCAGCATGACGGTGGAGTCGCCGATGCGGACGGCGGCGTGTATCAGCTTGCCTTCCTGGCCGGGGATGCGCGCGGTTTCCACGGCATTGAACGCTTTTTTATAGAACTCGATGGCGTCCGCCGCACCGTCGACGACCAGGTGCGGGGTGACGCTGTGCATGCCTTCCGGGATAGGATTTACTTTTGCAGTCATGTTGCTCTCCTTTAAGTGAAAGTAGGACCGAGTGAAACGCTCACTCTACCTCCACGACGAAGCAGCAGGCATCAAATCGACAAATAATTTTAAATTTTTTTAAATATTCCGGGGAGCGCTGCCGCGCGGGGCGGCAGCGCGGTGAAACATCAGCAGGCTTTACGGCGGCGCAACGCCGCCAGGCCCACCAGGCCGACACCCAGCATCAGGTAGGCCGACGGTTCCGGCACGGCGGTCGTGACCAGCGTCTGCGTGCCCAGCTGCGTGGTGATGTCCGCCAGGTTGGAGTTCAGGAACAAGGCGTCGGTAAAGCTCAGCGTGCTGGTGCCGGCGCCGATCACGTTGAACGTCAGGTGCGCCAGGCTGCCGCTGCCGCTCATGCCCGGCACCTGGCCGAACTTGCTGCCATACACGTAGGACACCACACCCGGCGTGCCGGTCGCGTCGGCCACGCCGAAGTCGGTGGCGCCGCCGTCCGAACCCAGGAAGGCGCCTTCGCTGCTGCCGGCCACTTGCAGGTAGGCCGGATTGAACACCAGCGAGAAGTTGTAGCCATACAGGTCCGTGACGCCGGCGATGCGGATGTCCAGGTCGATGGTCGAGCCCACCACGCCGCTGGACGGCGTGGCGACGATGCTCAGCACCGGGTCGGCGGCGTAGGCCGACGGCGCGGCGAAGGCGGCGGCCAGCAGCGCGGCGCCGGCCTGGTATTTCCATTCTTTCAAACTCAACATATTGTTTTCCTTTGCCCAACGGGCTTCAATTCAGCATCGGCGCCGGGCCGGGTACACCCGGCGCCGGCGCTGTTCATGTGTGACCGCTTACAGGCGGCAACCGCCCGGTATGCGTTGCGTCTCGGCCGACAAGTCGCGCGCATCCACCACGCCATCCTTGTTCAGGTCGGCGCGCGCGTCGAAGCCGGCCTGGCCGGTGCGCTTGCCCAGCGCGGCCTTGATGATGGCCAGGTCGTCGCAGTTGACCGCGCCGTCGCCGTTGACGTCGCCCACCAGGCGGATCGTGAAGTTGGCGTTCGACACATCGAAGAAGATGTTGTCGACCGCTTCCACCTTGATGCGCGCCATGGCGCTGCCCACCATCGGCAGCGTGACCGCCTTGCTGCCGGTGTTGGGCGTGCTGGCCGCCAGCGTGTACGGATAGGTCTTGCCGCCGTCGGTGGACAGCGTGATCTTCACGTTGGCGGTATTGACCGGCGCCACGTTGGTGTTGGCCACGCTCCAGGTCACGGTCTGGGTCGAGCCGGCGTCCAGCGACACCGCCGTGTTCGGCGACGTCACCAGGAAGGGGCCGGCGTTTGGCGCCAGCACCAGCTTGGTGCCGGCGTTGCCCACGCCGCCACGGCCGTCACGCACGGTCAGGCGGAAGTTCAGCGAGGCCGGACTGGCGTTGGCGCCGTAACCCACGTAATTGGCCGTCGGCAGGAACTCCGAGAAGCACTCGATGTCGGCCGCAGTCGGCGTTGCGGCGGCGGTCGGGCAAACGCCGGTTTCGGCGTTGGTGTTGTTGGCCAGGATCTGCGCCATGTCCGGGAACACGCGGGTCGGATCGGTGCTGACATGGTTCTCGCCCGGCGAACCGTACTTGATGGTGTCGTCGCTGCTGACCACGGCGCGCACGCCGAACTGGCGGAACAGCGGGCCGTTGGTCTTGGCATTGCTGATCAAGCCGGTGCCGGTGCTGTCGGCGCGGTCGTTCTGCTCCCACAGATAAGTCAGCGTGTCGGCTTCGCCGTCGGTGGCGCTGCCGGTCAGCGCGAACGGCGTGCGCACCGGAATGGTGTAGCCCGCCGGCACCGTCACCACCGGCGTGGTATTGCCGGTGAACGACAGCGCGCCGCGGCGGTTGGTGCTGCCGCCGGCCGCGATCTCGCCGACATAGCCGCTGCAACCGCCGCTGCAACCGACCAGCTCCAGCAGCGCAACCCGGGTGCCGGCCAGCGTGCCGCCGAAGGTCAGCGTGACGGCGTTGTCGCTCACGGCGCTGACGGACACGGTGCCGCCCGCAGGCCAGCCGCTGATGCCCTGGATCGCGTTCTTGATGCCGCCGGTGGTGAAGTTGCTGCCGCGGATGATGGGCGCCGAGTCGTGGCCGTTGTAGCGCAACTTGAACTGCTTGGTGTCGCTGAAGTTGGTCAGCGCCACCATCTGCACTTCGTTGATGGTGCTTTCCGCGCTTGACGTGTAGGTGACGATTTCATCGAAGCTGCGCTGCGACCAATAGGCGTCGCTGTGGGTCTGCAGGTTGTCGGTGCCGCAAATGCCGGCGTAGGCCATGATCGACGAGCCGCTGCCCGGTTCCACCGAGGTGCCGGCGTTGCGGTTGCCGCCCGAGCAATTGCTGATCACGCCGTTGAAGGTGTGGTTGCCGGAGAACTGGTGGCCCATTTCGTGCGCCACGTAATCGACCGCGTAGAAGTCGCCGACCGGGGTGGGGATGCCGGTGCAACCCTGCGCCTTGCCGCTGCCGCCCACCACGCCCAGGCTGGCGATGCCGCCGCCGTTGAGGCCGAACGCGATATGGCCGATGTCGAAGTTGCCGGCGCCGGCCAGCAGGCCGGCCACGATGCGGTTACGCGACAGCGTGGGGCTGTCGCAGCCGGCCGCCTGCGCGGTGGTGAAGCAGGCCGCGCCGCCGCAGGGGCCGTTGGCGCCGGTCATCAGGGCGGGGGTGTCCAGGTTCAGCGCGTCGGTATTGTTAATCAACATCAGGCGGATCGCGGTCTCGTCCTCATAGACCTGGGTCACGCGGTTGATCAGCGTGACCTTGGCCGCCGTGACATTGGCCGAGCCGCCGAAATAGGTGGCGTAGGATGGATCGGTGACCAGCGCCAGCCGGTAGGTGCGCAGCTGGTTGCCGGAGGCCGGGGCGGCCACGGCCAGGTCGTCCACCACGTGGTAGGCCGCGGTGCTGGTGGTGTTGCCGTCGGTGGCGCTCACTTCGTAGGCGCCGGTGTTGCGCGACGGATCGGCCACCAGCGTGGTGTTGATCACGCCTTCGGCGTCGGCGTTGACGACCACGCTCTGGCGCGTGGCGCTGTCGCCCTCGTTGCGCACCGAAACCGTGATCGAGGCGCCCGGCGTGAAGCCGGCGCCGCGTACTTCGACCTTGTCGTCGGCGTGGTAGAAGCCCCGCGACAGCGCGATCTGCGCCTCGGTCAGCGGCGCTTCGCGCAGCGCGCCGTGGCTGTTGGGCAGGTCGCGGCTGTGATAGCTGTTGTAGACGCTGTCGTCCAGCGCGGTCTGCGGATCGACATACCAGGCGCCGGCCGGCGTGCGCACCGAGGCGTGCAGGCCCAGCGGCGTGATGTCCATGCGCAGGCTGGCGTTCGGATCGTCGATGCCCTTGCCGGCGTAGGTCTTGATTTCAGGGTGCTTGGCGGCCAGGCCCGCTTCCATGATCGGCGAGTCGACGATGGCGAAGCGCTGGTAGCCGCCGTCCGGGTGCGGCAACGAAATGATCAGCGGGCTGACGGCGGCGGCGTCGGTGCGCTCCAGCGGTGCCGACCGGGCCAGCTGCTTCAGGCCGTTGCGGTTCAGGCTGGCGGCATGGAAGCGGCGCGGGCCGGACGTGCCGGCCGCTTGCGCGCTGCGTCCGCCCGCGGGACCAACGTCCTGCCAGAACTCGCCGGTCGTCTGGCTTGGAGCGGCGGCGGAGCTGGAGATGGTCCAGCCCAATGCCATGAAAGCAATTAACATGCGTCCAGCGGTGGGACGCAGCGTTGCCCTCGCCTTTTTGAGGCGGGGAGTCGATGACGGGTTCACTGAAAGTTTCATGCCTGCTATACCCTTAATGTTATTGTTAATACGAAAGGTTCATTTTTCCTGTGAAATATGCCCAGTGAAACATTCATGCGTTGCGAACAAGACATGCAAAAGTTTCAATTTAAGTATCACTTAATTAATTTGTTGTCACAACAGATTGCGTGGTTTTTTTTCTCGCAGCCAGCAAGCGTGAGCGTTTCAGCCATAGACACAAAAAATCACTGTTGTCTTTAATACACAGCTTTGGTTTGAATGTTAGGAAAAAGCGAAGGGACGATGGCGGGAACTTTCGTTTGTTCACCGCTGAAATTGCACTCCTGTATTATTGCTTCATAAATAAACCAAGAAACGATGGCATGAAACGACTCCGTATTACTTTCCCTGTGGCGCTCGCTGCGCTGGCGGTTTGGCTGGGCCTGACATTGGGCACCGGCAGATTGCTCGGCGGCGGCCAGCTATCGTTGGTTGAATCGGTGGCCGGCGGCATCGGCCCCGGGTGGGTGCTGGCGGCCCTGTTTGCGTCGGCGGTGGCGCTGGCTTCGGCCGACCGCCGGGCAGCCGGCCTGCATGCCCCCGAATCGTGGAAATCGCTGCGGCTGGTCTTGCCGCCCCTGCTCTTCTCGCTGCTGATGCTGCTTGTGGCGTGGGCCGACGGATGGCCGCCGGCAAAAGTGCTGCTGGTCGTCGGCTGCAATACGGCGCTGGTGGCCGTGTCGGAAGAGTTGATGTTCCGGTCGCTATTGCTGCAAGGCCTGCTGGACCGGCACGGGGTATGGCCAGCCGTGCTGGCCTCGTCGCTGTTGTTCGGCGTGGTCCATACCGTCAATGGTTGGGCGAGCGGCGACTTCGGCAGCGCGCTGTGGCAGTCGCTCGCGGCGTCCCTGCAGGGGGTGGGCTACGCCGCCATTTGCCTGCGCACGCGTTCGGTGTGGCCGATGGTGGTGGTGCACGGCCTGTGGGACTTCGCATTGGTGACGTCGGCACTCGCGGCGGCCAGCACCGGCGAGGGTTCGGTGCTGCCGTTTGCCGCGGTGCTAGCGGTGCTGCCGCTTTGCCTGTACGGCGTGTTCCTGCTGCGCGGCAGCCAGCGGGCGCTCGCTTCATGATTGTTTAACGCCGCTGCAAACTGTTTTCAGGGATGGGTTCTTTACGGCGCACTCGGCCAGGCACTACGATCGACGCCTTGCCTCACGCAACCGGAGAACCTCATCATGTCCACGCCAACCGGGAAGCGGCTCGCGCTCCTGTCATCCTGCCTCGCCTTTGTCATCGTCATACTCGATGTCAGCGTGGTCAACGTCGCGCTGCGCAGCCTGCGCGCCGAATTCACCGGCACCATGTCGCAGCTTGAATGGGTGGTCAGCGGCTACACGCTGACCTTCGCCGCCTTCCTGCTGACGGCCGGCGCGCTGGGCGACCGCTTCGGTCCCCGCAAGGTCTTCGTCACCGGCTTCGTGTTGTTCGCGCTGGCCTCCCTGCTGTGCGGCGTCGCCGGCAGCCTGGCCGCGCTGATCGTCTACCGCCTGCTGCAAGGCCTGGGCGCGGCGCTGGTGGTGCCGGCCTCGCTGGCCATCGTCCACCAGGCCTTCCCGGACAAGGACGCGCGCAGCCGGGCGATCAGCCTGTGGGCCGCGTCGGGCGGCATGGCGCTGGCGCTCGGGCCGGTGTTCGGCGGCGTGCTGATCTCGCTAACCGGCTGGCGATCGATCTTCTACGTCAACGTGCCGATCGCGCTGGCCGGCAGCCTGATCGCCTGGCGCTGCGTGAAGGACGCCGCCAGCACGGCCGGCCGCGCGATCGACATTCCGGGACAGCTGCTGGCCGCCCTGGCGCTGGGCGGCTTCACGCTGGCCTTGATACAGGTGAATTCGTCCGGTCCCTATGCGCCGCTGGTGGTGGGCGGGATGATGGTGTTCCTGCTGTCCGGCGCGGCGTTTATCGCGGCCGAAAAGAATATGGCACAGCCCATGCTGCCGCTGCACCTGTTCAGGAATGGCCATTTCGCCTCGTCGGCGCTGGCGGGCATCCTGGTCAACTTCGCGTTCTATGGGCAGATCTTTTTGTTCAGCCTGTTCTTCCAATATGCGTGGGCCTACTCGCCGCTCGACACCGGCCTGGCCTTCCTGCCGATGACCGGCTCCATCATGGCCGCCAACCTGTTGTGCGGAAAGCTGATGGTCAGGCATGGCGACAGGACGGTGCTCGTGTCCGGCATCTCGCTGGCCGCGCTGGGCTACCTGGCGATGCTGCCGTTTGTCGGCGATGGACACTACGCGCACATCGGCGTCCAGTTCGTCGTGGCCGGGCTGGGCATCGGACTGGCGGTGCCGGCGCTGACCAATGCGATGGTGTCGTCAACCGAACAGCGCTACATCGGCGTCGCGTCCGGCGTGCTGAACGCCTCGCGCCAGATCGGCGGCTTGATCGGCGTCGCCACGACGGGCTTGATGGTCGGCGACGTCACGGCCGCGCGCCTGGCCGCCGGCATGGCCCCTGCGTTGTTGTGCGCGATCGCCGCGCTGGCCGTCGGCGCGCTGATCGTGGCGCCCGGTGTCAGGAAAATTCGTCCAGCAGGAATCTGACCAGGGCCTTCAGCGTCGATGGCATGTGGTCCATTTTCCGGTAGACCAGGTGCATGGCGCGGTCGGGGACGCGGTATTCCGGCAGCAGGCGCACCAGCTGGCCGTTTTGCAGCCAGGGTTGCGCCAGCAGTGCCGGTATCAGCGCGATGCCGGCGCCGTTCAGGACCAGTGCACAGGCGCCCTGCGCGTCGTTCACCTGCATCTTGAAGGGGACGCTCACTTTGTGGATCACGTCGCCGCCACCGATGAATTCCCACGTGGTTTGCAGGCGGTTCCAGACGGTCTTGTGATCGAAGTAGGTGGCGATGCACGGATGCCGGGCCAGGTCCTCGGGCGAGGACGGCGGCGGATGGCCGGCCAGGTAAGCGGGCGAGGCGCACAGCACCAGGGAATACGGCCGCAGCGGCCGCGCCACCAGGTTTGAATCGGACAGCGGGCCGAGCCGGATGGCGGCGTCGTAATCGGTCGTGGTCATGTCGACGATGTCGTCGCTGATCGAGACGTCGACGCGGATCTTCGGGAACTGCGCGTAGAACTCGCCCAGCCGCGGCAGCAGCGCGGCGACGCCGAAGGTGCGGGGCGCGGCCAGGTTCAGCGTGCCTTCGGGATTGACGGTGAAATTGGAGGCGGCCTCTCCGCTCTCCCGGACCAGCGCCAGCACGTTCTGGCAGACGCCGTAATAGTAGGCGCCGAAATCGGTGATCGACAGGTTGCGGGTGGTGCGGGCCACCAGCGCGGTGCCCAGGTCGTCCTCGAGATACTTGAGGTAGTTGCTGACCATCGACACGGATAGATTGGAATTCTGCGCTGCCACCGTCAGGCTTTTCTTGTCCACGACCTTGACGAAAATTTGCATCGCCTTCAATTTATCCATTGCTGTCCGCCTTCTGTTCTGATGTTCGACATGCCAGGACGGGTTTCCCTGCTTCACCGCCAGCTTACTTTTTATGCAATGCTACACTGTGAGCCGAAAGGCAGCCACCTTCGCGCAGTTCTTTGGGAGTGGGCGCCCGAAAGCGGTAGAATGATGGGTTACGCGCCGGGGCCGATTTTACCCCTGCAAAACCAGACTCATCGCACCGCCGAAAAAGAACCAATGACCACCGTCCCGACCGAAATCAACGCCGCCGCCGTCAAGAACAGCCCTACCGAAAAAGTCACCCCCATGATGGCTCAGTACCTGAGCATCAAGGCCGAATATCCGGACATGCTGGTGTTCTACCGCATGGGCGACTTCTATGAGCTGTTCCACTCGGACGCGGAAAAGGCGGCGCGCGTGTTGGGCATCACGCTGACCGCGCGCGGCAGCTCGGGCGGCCAGCCGATCAAGATGTGCGGCGTGCCATTCCATTCGCTCGAAGGCTACCTGGCCAAGCTGGTCAAGATTGGCGAGTCGTGCGCGATCTGCGAGCAGATCGGCGATCCGGCCACCAGCAAGGGCCCGGTCGAACGCAAGGTGATGCGCGTGGTCACGCCGGGCACGCTGACCGATGCCGACCTGCTGCCGGAAAAGGCCGAACGTCCGCTGCTGGCGATGTGCATCATCAGCCAGCGCAAGGTGGCCACGGCCGGCCTGGCGTGGCTGTCGCTGGCCAGCGGCGCGTTGAAGCTGATGGAGTTCTCCGGCGACACCCGCACCGTCACCGCCCGCATGCAGCAGGAGCTAGAGCGCATCGCGCCGGCCGAGGTGCTGCGCGGCGATAACGCCGACCTGTTCGAGGAAGATGTCCATTGCCACGTGAACCGCGTGCCGGACTGGCACTTCGACGTGGTCAGCGGCCACAAGTCGCTGCTCGATCAACTCGGCGTGGCGACGCTGACCGGCTTCGGCGCCGATGGCCTGGGCGCGGCGTTCGGCGCGGCCGGCGCGCTGCTGCGCTACGCACAGTCGACGCAGGGACGCGGCCTGCAGCACGTACGCTCGCTGGCCACCGAAACCGAGAATGAATTCATCGGCCTCGATGCCGCCACCCGCCGCAACCTGGAACTGACCGAGACCATCCGCGGCCAGGAGTCGCCCACCCTGTTCTCGCTGCTGGACCACTGCCGCACCGCGATGGGTTCGCGCCTGCTGCGCCACTGGCTGCACCACGCGCGCCGCGACCAGGCCATCGCCCGCTCGCGCCACGAGGCCATCGCCGCCCTGGGCCACGCCGACGCCACCGGCGCGCTGTCGCACACGCTGGCGCAGGTGCCTGATATCGAACGCATCACCACCCGCATCGCGCTGCTGTCGGCGCGTCCGCGCGACCTGGCCAGCCTGCGCGACGGCTTGCAGCAGCTGCCGTCGCTGCGCCAGGCGATGCAGCGCGCGCTGACCGATCCGAACGGCCTGCTGTCCTGCGTCCATGCCGACATGGCCACGCCGGCCGCCTGCCTCGACCTGCTGCAACGCGCGGTGGCGCTGGAGCCGGCCGCGATGGTGCGCGATGGCGGCGTGTTCGCGCGCGGCTTCGACGCGGAGCTCGACGAGCTGCGCGCGCTGTCGGAGAACGCCGGCCAGTTCCTGGTCGATCTCGAAACGCGCGAGCGCGCCCGCACCGGCATCGCCAACCTGCGCGTGGAGTACAACAAGGTGCATGGCTTCTACATCGAGGTCACGCACGGCCAGACCACCAAGGTGCCGGACGACTACCGCCGCCGCCAGACGCTGAAGAACGCGGAGCGCTACATCACGCCGGAGCTGAAGGCCTTCGAGGACAAGGCGCTGTCGGCGCAGGACAAGGCGCTGGCGCGCGAGAAGATGCTGTATGACCAGCTGCTGGGCGACCTGGCGCCGTACATCGGCACGCTGCAGACGATCTCGAAGGCGCTGGCGCAGCTCGACGCCCTGACCTCGCTGACCGACCACGCGCTGCGCCACAACTGGTGCGCGCCGCAGCTGGTCGATACGCCGTGCATCAACATCGTCGAAGGCCGCCATCCGGTGGTGGAGAACCAGATCGAACGCTTCATCGCCAACGATTGCCGCTTCGTCGAAGACCGCCGCCTGCTGCTGATCACCGGCCCTAACATGGGCGGTAAATCGACCTTCATGCGCCAGGTGGCGCTGATCACGCTGCTGGCCTACGTGGGCAGCTACGTGCCGGCCGCCAGCGCGACCATCGGTCCGATCGACCGCATCTTCACCCGCATCGGCGCCACCGACGACCTGGCCGGCGGCCGCTCGACCTTCATGGTGGAGATGACCGAATCGGCCGCGATCCTGAACGGCGCCACCGAACATTCGCTGGTGCTGATGGATGAAGTGGGACGCGGCACCTCGACCTTCGACGGCCTGGCGCTGGCGTGGGCCATCGCGCGCCACCTGATCGACACCAGCCGCAGCTTCTCGCTGTTCGCCACCCACTACTTCGAACTGACGCAGCTGCCGGAGAGCCATCCGACGGCGGCCAACGTGCACCTGTCGGCGGTCGAGCACAAGGACAGCATCGTGTTCCTGCATGCGGTGCAGGATGGTCCGGCGTCGCAGAGCTACGGCTTGCAGGTGGCGCAGCTGGCCGGCGTGCCGCAGCCGGTGATCAAGGCCGCGCGCAAGCATCTGGCGCGGCTCGAGGCGCAGGCGCTGGACGCCACGCCGCAGCTGGACCTGTTCGCCGCGCCGACCGCCGATGCGGACGACGAGGTGCTCGACACGCCGGCGCACAGCGCGCCCGCAGCGGCCAGCCCGGCGATGCGCGAACTGCTCGAGGCGCTCGACGATCTCGATCCCGATGCGCTGACCCCGCGCGAGGCGCTGGAACGCCTGTATCAGCTCAAGCGCCTGACGGAGACGGCGCAGGCATGATGCCGCTGCGCGTCCCTGGCACGGCCACCGCCGCTGCGCCGTTGCGCTACCTGGTCGCGATCGCGGCCGGCGTGACGGCGTTGGCCGCGTCCCAGGCGCAGGCCGCGCAGCCGGCCACGCGCGGCTTCCAGTTCGGCGTGATCGGCCATTCGTTCAAGAGCGGCCCGGATGAATCGGTGCTCAAGCGCGCCATCGCCGGCGTGACGCAGGTCGCGCCGGCCTTCATCGTCGCCACCGGCATCAAGTCCAGCACGGAGCCTTGCAGCGACAGGCTGTATGCCCAGCGCCGCGCGCTGTTGAACGACGCGGCGGCGCCGATGATCGTCTCGCTGGCCGGCAGCGACTGGAGCGGCTGCGTCAATTCCATCGGCCGCTCGAACGCCATCGAGCGCCTGAACCGCCTGCGCGAATTGTTCTACGCCGACGGCGAGTCGCTGGGCGAGCGCCGCCTGCCGATGACGCGCTTGTCGGCCAGCGCCAAGTTCCGCAGCTACGCGGAGAACGCGCACTGGGAATACGGCAAGGTGCTGTTCGCCACCATCAATCTGCCGGCCAACAACAACCACTTCCGCGCCGAGGCAGGCCGCAACAGCGAGTACGAAGACCGGCTGGTCGCCAACCGCGCCTGGCTGCACCGCCTGTTCACGCTGGCCGAGCGGCAGAAGATGCACGGGCTGGTGCTGTTCTCGGACGGCGATGTCGGCGTGCAGGCGGAGCAAGGCTTCTCGCTGCTGCCGAGTTTTCAGTCGAAACAGGATGGCTTCGCCGAACCGCGCCGGCAGATACGGGCGATGGCGGAAAAATTCAAAGGGAAGGTGCTGCTGGTCGATACCCAGGGCGGCGCCGGGACCGAGCCGTCCATCGTCTGGCGCGGCAATGTGGGACATCTGAGCCTGGCCGCGGAGTGGGCCGAGGTGCGCGTCGCGCCCGGCAGCGCCGCCCTGTTCACGCTCAAGGGCGGCGCCGCCGAGGCGACGCAGTAACTTCTACAACTTAGTGGATCGGGTGGATGGCGACGTGATCGCCCTCTTCGCCTTCGTCGTCCTCGTCACCGTGGTGGTGGCCGTGGGCGCCGTGCACGTGGCCGTGGGCGATTTCCTCGTCCGTGGCTTCACGCACTTCGGCCACGTTCAACGAGAAGCGCAGCGCCATGCCGGCCAGCGGGTGGTTGCCGTCCAGGACCACTTTGTCGTCAGCGATATCGGTGACGGTGAAGATCATCGCTTCTTCGCCATCGTCGCCGTCCGGCATGCCTTCGAACTGCATGCCCACTTCCAGCGGCTCAGGCAGGCGGTTGCGTGGCTCGACCTTGACCAGCGCGGCGTCGTAGTCGCCGAACGCATCTTCCGGTTCGATCTGGATGATGGAGGAATAACCGACTTCCTTGCCGTCCAGCTCTTCTTCGATCTTCGGCAGGGTGTTCTCGTAGCCGCCGTGCAGGTAGACCATAGGCTGACGGCCGTCTTCGATCAGATTGTCCTGGGCATCGGACAGCTTGTAATTCACAGTCACGACCGTGTTCTTGGCAATCTTCATTTTGTAATTCCTTTCTGTATATAAGCCCCGGAATTATACCTTGGATCGCCTGCCTGGCCGCCGCCGGCCCGACAATCGGCGCGGCCATGGTTATAATGAGCGCATGAAAAAATTACCTCTCCTCGGCGACATCACGCCGGCGCAGTTCCTGCGCGACTACTGGCACAAAAAGCCCCTGCTGATCCGTAACGCCATCCCCGGCTTCAAGCCGCTGCTGAGCATGGAGGCGCTGACCAAGCTGGCCTCGACCAACCACGCGGAATCGCGCCTGGTGACCAATGTCGACGGCCAGTGGAATATGCAGCACGGCCCGCTGGAGGGCCTGCCGCCGATGGACCAGAAGGAATGGACCGTGCTGGTCCAGGGCGTCAACCTGTTCGACGCCAAGGCCGACGCGCTGCTGCGCCAGTTCCGCTTCCTGCCGGACGCGCGCCTGGACGACCTGATGGTCAGCTTCGCCACCGATGGCGGCGGCGTCGGTCCGCACTTCGATTCCTACGACGTGTTCCTGCTGCAGGCGCAGGGCCAGCGCCGCTGGCAGATCGGCCCGCAGAAGGACCTGAGCCTGGTCGAAGGCCTGCCGCTGAAGATCCTGGCCAATTTCAAGCCGCAAGAGGAGTTCGTGCTCAATCCGGGCGACATGCTGTACCTGCCGCCGCACTACGCGCATGACGGCGTGGCCATCGGCGATTGCCAGACCTATTCGATCGGCTTCCGTTCGCCGTCCTACCAGGAGCTGGGCGAGGCCTTCCTGCAGTTCATGGCCGATTCGATCGACCTGCCGGGCCGCTACGGCGATCCCGACCTGGAGGCGACCTCCAAGCCGGCCGAGATCCCCCGCAACATGCTGAACACGATCGCCGAGGAAATCAACAAGGTCAGCTTCACCGAGGAGGACATCACCATCTTCCTGGGCGAGTACATGTCCGAGCCCAAGCACAATGTGTTCTTCACCGGCCCGGCCAAGCCGCTGACGTTCGGCAAGTTCGGCGAAGCGGTGGCGAAGAAGGGCCTGTCGCTGTCGCGCAAGTCGCAGATGCTGTACCGCGGCAAGCACGTGTTCATCAACGGCGAATCGTTCGGCGTCAGCCGCGCAGACAAGATCACGCTGGAGCTGCTGGCCAACAACCGTGCGCTGACCGGCGCGGAGGTGGCCAAGGCGTCGGACGACGTCATGGACGCTTTGTACACCTGGTATCAGGACGGCTGGATCGAGTTGGGCTAATCACGGGGAGGCGGCATGGACAGGCAGAGATTTCCATTCACCACCAGGGCGGAATTTCTTGAGCACCTGGCCAGCTGCTTCACCCGCGCCGAGCGCACGCTGACGCTGTTCGATCCGGATTTCGCCATCTGGCAACTGGGCAGCAGCGCCACCGACGCCCTGCTGCGCCGATTCCTGCACAATGGCGGCCAGCTGCAACTGGCCGGGCATGACGGCCACCACATCGAACGCGACGCGCCGCGCTTTCTGCGCTTGATCAAGGATTACAGCCATCTGGTGGAGGTGCGCCGTACCAGCCAGCAATTACGCCAGCTGACGGACTCTTTTTGCATCGCCGACGAACGCCATATCGTGCGGCGATTCCACTCGGATCATTTCCGTGGCGAAGCGGTTTTTGACGGGCCGGAAGATACCCAAACCAGTGGTGACCGTTTTATTACGATTTGGTTAGAGTCAACGCCCGGTTTGTTAGCAAACTCAACTGGATTATGATCCAGTTCAAGGTAAAATGCCGGTGTTCGATGCGAACACTGGTATTCTGTGGCGAATCTGCTAAAGTAGAGTCGAAACGGAAAAGTTGCGATATCGCAAAATAGTTGTGGAAACGGCTGTTTCTCCTATTGCGACGCACTAAAAATCGCTATAATATTCGGTTAGGAAGTTTCCGTTGTCTGGCAGGCACCATTTTCGGTACGAAAGCCTTCGAAGACGACCTAATGAGCGATAATTACCGGTAATTATTAATCGCAACAATTGTGTTTAATTTTGAATTAATTAAGGAAAACCCCATGAAAAAATCCCTGCTGATCGTTTCCCTGCTGGCTGTTGCTCTGGCTGCTTGCTCGAAAAAAGAAGAAGCTCCTGCTGCTCCAGCTCCAGTAGCTGCTCCAGAAGCCGCTGCTCCTGCTGCTGCTCCAGCACCTGCTCCAGCTGCTGACGCTTCGGCTCCAGCTGCTGCTGCTCCTGCTGCTTCGGACGCTGCTGCTGCTCCAGCCGCTTCGGCTGCTGCTGCTCCTGCTGCTTCGAAGTAATCAGCTTGTGGAAAAGCCGGCCTTCGGGCCGGTTTTTTTACGCCTGATGCTTTTGCATCCAAGGGGAAAGTTCCATTTGGATGCAGATATAAAAAACCCGCCAGCCTGAACGCACGCAAGATCGCGTTCAGGCTGGCGGGTTTTGTTTTGAATAGCCGGCAATAACCGGCTATCCCTTTATTTCAATTGCTCGTGCAGCAGGGTCAGGATCTTTTCGGCGACCGGAGTGGCTTCCGCTTTGCCGGCATTGCTCAACACGGTAACGGTGCTGCTATTGCCCGCGCCGGCTTTCACCGAAATACGGTAGCGCTGCGCTTCCTTATCGGCTTCCGACGACGAGCCCCAGCTGAACAGCTTGCTGAAGAAGCCCTTGCTTTCGGCGGCATCGTCGACGTAGCGGACGAAGTACGTGCCCTGGGTGCGATCGCGGTCTTCCACGGTGAAGCCGGCGCGGTCCAGCGCCAGGCCCACACGGCGCCAGGCGCGGTCGAAGCCCTCGTCCACCTGCACGGCGCGGTCGGCGCCCGCGCCCACCAGCGACGCATGCTGCGGCTGCACAATCGCGGTATCCACGGCGGACTTGGCTTGCGCCACTTCCGAGCCGTTGCCCAGCTTGGTCATCAGGCGCGCCAGGAATTCAGCTTCCAGGCCGGGATCGTTGGGACGCGGCATCCAGGTGGTCGATTCCTTCTGCGCGCCGGTTGCCACTTCCTGGGCGCCGCGATGGCTGATGTAGATCTCGCTGGCGCCGTCGGCGCGGCGTTCGATGCGGGTGCGGAACTTGTCGCGCTCGCCGCTCGAATAGACCGAGTCAAACACCTTGCCGATGGTGTTGCGGATGAAGTCCTGCGGAATCTTCGCGCGGTTTTCGTTCCATTCGGTTTCCATGGTGCCGGCGGTGGCGTTTTCCTTGGCCAGCACGAAGCCCGAATCTTCCCAGAACTGCTTGAGCTGCGGCCACAGTTGTTCAGGCGTCTGCTTGATCACCAGCCAGCGCTGGTTGCCGTCGCGCTCGACCTTGATGTCGTTGATGCTGGTCGGCACCACCGTGCCGGCGGCAGGCGTGCCCGGCATGATCGCGGCCGGGCCGGTGACGATGCCCTTGGAGGCGTTGTAGCCCGAGGCGGTGGCGATGCCGTTGTTCGAGTCCGGCAGCGAGTAGCGGTTATCTTTCTGCAATTGCGTCAGATCCGGCGGCACGTCCAGCGTGCTGGCCTTCTTGGCGGACTTGTAGTCCACCTTATCGTTGCCGACCACGGAGCTGATCATGCCGCAACCGGTCAAACTGGCCATCAATGCGCCGACTACAACGGCGCGCTGCGAGGAAATAGAAGCTGTCTTGCGAATAGTCATGTCGTTACTGTTTAAGAAGCTGAAAAGCAGCAAATCAGGGATGATCCGAACCGAAGTCGGGGCTTGAGGCTAAGGTTTTTACAGTACGCCGGCTTCTCGCAGGGCCGCGCGTACCGCGTCGTGGCATTCGGCCGCCAGCGGCACCAGTGGCAGGCGGATGCCGGCCGGCATTTTGCCCATTTCCGCCAGCGCCCATTTGACCGGCACCGGATTCGGCTCGATGAACAGTTTCTGGTGCAGCGGGAACATTTTATTGTTCAGCTCGACCGCCTTGGCGATATTGCCGGCGATCGCCGCTTCGCACATGTCGGCCATGTCGCGCGGGGCGACGTTGGCGGTGACGGAGATGTTGCCGGCGCCGCCAGCCAGCATCAGGGCCATCGCGGTCGGATCGTCGCCCGAGTACACGGCGAACGATTTCGGCGCCAGGCGCAGCAGGTCGTAGCCGCGGCCGATGTTGCCGGTCGCGTCCTTGACGCCGACGATGTTCGGGATTTGCGCCAGGCGCAGGATGGTCTCGTTACTCATGTCGGCAACGGTGCGGCCCGGCACGTTGTACAGGATGACCGGCAGGTCCACCGCTTCGGCGATGGCCTTGAAGTGCTGGTACATGCCTTCCTGGGTAGGACGGTTGTAGTAAGGAACCACTTGCAGCGTGGCGTCCGCACCGGCTTCCTTGGCGAAGCGGGTCAGCTTGATCGCCTCGGCGGTGGAGTTGGCGCCGGCGCCGGCGATGATGGGGATGCGGCCCTTGGCGTGGGCAACCGTCGCCTTGATCAGCGCGCAATGCTCTTCCACGCTCACGGTGGCCGATTCGCCGGTGGTGCCGGCGATGACGATGCTGTCCGTACCTTCGGCGATGTGCCAGTCGATCAGCTGATTCAGACCCTCGAAGTCCAGACTGCCGTCTGCGTTCATCGGGGTGACGATTGCTACTATGCTGCCCTTAATCATAGGTAACCACTGCCTGCATAAAGTATAAAACAACGATTGTAGACGATAGCCTGCCCGTATGGTGCATTCGGGGCGACAAATCGGCCCTCAAAATGGCGGTAAAAGCGCCGCCACGCGCGGGAAATCAGGCTTCACGGCGCATAGACGTTGCACCATGGCAGCTTTTGGCGTGTCGATGACGCCGTCCTCGAAGGCCACCACGCGCAAGCCGTGGTTGCGGGCCCAGTCCAGCAACTCGCCGGCCTGCAGCAAAAAGGCCGGATTCGAGGGCTTGCCGAACTGCGCGTTGCCATCCGCGAAGGTTTCGTAGATCAATACGCCATTCGGCGCCAGGCTGGCCAGCATGCCGGCAATTAGCGGCCGATGCAGGTAGTTTGTGACCACGATACCGGCAAATCGATCCGGACCAAAAGGCCAGGTCGCGCCCGCCTCTTCCAGGTCGATGGCGGTGGTGGTGATTTCAGGCCCTGCCGCGGCGGCCAGCGCCTCGGGATCGCGGTCCACCGCCACCACGGCGTGGCCCAGCGAGGCCAGGTGGCGCGCGTGGCGTCCGCTGCCGCAGGCGAGGTCCAGCACTTCGCCACCGGGGATCAGCGGGGCATAGCGCTGCACCCACGGGGAGATCAAGTCGCTCATGAGTACGCCAGCCCCATGGCTTCGCGCACGTCGCGCATGGTTTCCAGCGCCATCTTGCGGGCCGCGTCGTTGCCGTCGGCGACGATGGCGCGCACCAGCGACGGGTCGTCCAGATACTGCTGGGCGCGCTCGTGCATGGGCTCCTGTTCCTTGACGATGGCGTCGATGACCGGCTGTTTGCATTCGATGCAGCCGATGCCGGCGGATTTACATCCTTTTACCACCCATTCCTGGGTCGCGTTGTCGGAGTACACCTGGTGGAACTGCCAGACCGGGCAACGGGCCGGGTCGCCGGCGTCGGTGCGGCGCACGCGGGCCGGATCGGTCGGCATGGTGCGGATCTTCTTTTCCACGGTGGCCTTGTCCTCGCGCAAGGCGATGGAATTGCCGTAACTCTTGGACATCTTGCGGCCGTCCAGGCCCGGCAGGCGCGAGGCGGCCGTCAGGCGGGCCTGCGGCTCGACCAGGATCAGCTTGCGGCTGCCTTCCAGGTAGCCGAACAGGCGCTCGCGGTCGCCCATCGACAGGCTCTGGGCGTCGTCCAGCATGGCCTTGGCCTGCTCCAGCGCCTCTTCCTTGCCGTCCTGCTGGTATTCGGTGCGCAGTTCGTTGTAGAGCTTGGCGCGCTTGCTGCCCAGCTTCTTGACGGCGTCCTGCGCCTTTTCCTCGAAGCCTTTTTCCTTGCCGTACAGGTGGTTAAAGCGCCGCGCGATTTCGCGCATCATCTCGATATGCGGCACCTGGTCGTCGCCCACCGGCACCTGGCTGGCGCGGTAGATCAGCACGTCCGCCGCCTGCAGCAGCGGGTAGCCGAGGAAGCCGTAGGTGGCCAGATCCTTGCTGGACAGGTTCTCGATCTGGTCCTTGTAGGTCGGCACGCGCTCGAGCCAGCCCAGCGGCGTGGCCATCGACAGCAGCAGGTGGAGCTCGGCGTGCTCGGGCACGCGGGACTGGATGAACAGCGTGGACTGCGATGGGTCGACGCCGGCGGCCAGCCAGTCGACCAGCATTTCCCAGGTGCTGCGTTCAATGATGGACGGGTCGTCGTAGTGCGTGGTCAGCGCGTGCCAGTCGGCCACGAAGAACAGGCAGGGCAGCTCGGTCTGCATCTTGATCCAGTTTTTCAAGGCGCCGTGGTAATGGCCCAGGTGCATGGCCCCTGTCGGGCGCATGCCGGATACAACACGATCGGGATACATAGTCGCTCAGCTCAGAAGGAAAATAAGGGGGTACAACAGCACATGAAACATGCTCTGCAAAATGTGCATACCGCCGATCAGGAAGCCGGTCAGCAGGCCGAATTGCATCATCAGGATCAGGCCGATGAATACGTACATGCCATAGCGCTCGATTTGCGCGTACTTGCGCGCCAGCGGCAGCGGCAGGATGCCGGTGACGATGCGGCCGCCATCCAGCGGCGGCAGGGGTATCAGGTTAAAGACGCACATGGCGGAGTTGACGCCGATGCCAGCCTTGCTCATCTCGATGAAGAAGTCGTCCTGAGGGATGCCCAGCGCATAGGTCAACACCACCCACAGCGCCATCCAGCCCAGGCCCATGGCGAAGTTGGCAGCCGGGCCGGCCGCCGCCACCAGGGCCATTTGCTTTTTCGGATTGCGCAGGCGGCCGTAGTCGACCGGCACCGGCTTGGCGTAGCCGAGCGCGGGCAGGTGCAGCAGGCTCAGGATCAGCGGCAGGATCACCGTGCCGAACGGGTCGATGTGGCGCAGCGGATTGAGACTCAGGCGGCCTTCGTTGGCTGCGGTGGGGTCGCCAAAATAACGGGCGACGTATCCGTGTGCGGCTTCATGCAGGGAAATTGCAAAAAGAACAGGGATCAGGTAGACCGCAATGGTCTGGATAATACTATCGGTTTCGTTCATGGGGGGATTTTACCAGAGGCCGGAGCGTGCTCTTGCTGCGCCGTCGAGGGCCGGCGCGCTTGCCCAGTTAAAAGCCTGACATTGACAGCCCAGGCTTAGGCCGGGCTTACAGGCCGAACATGGCCGCGTCGCCCCTGCCCTGGCGCACCAGCTCGGCGCCCGGACCGCTGAGGTCGATCACCGTGGTCGGCTCCAGGCTGCAGGCGCCGCCGTCGATGACCAGCTCGATCTGCTTGCCCAGCCGCTCGCAGATGGCGTCGGCGTCGTTCAGCGCGTCCTCCTCGCCCGGCATGATCAGCGTGGTGCCCAGCAGCGGCTGATGCAGCTCTTCCAGCAGCGCGTGGACGATGGCGTCCTCCGGCACGCGCAGGCCGATGGTCTTGCGCGACGGATGGCTGAGCCGGCGCGGCACGCACTTGGTCGCTTCCAGGATGAAGGTGAACGGGCCCGGCGTGGCCGCCTTGAGCAGGCGGAACTGGCGGTTGTCGACCCGCGCGTACACACCGATCTCGCTCAGGTCGCGGCACAGCAGCGTCAGGTGGTGTTTTTCATCGATGCCGCGAATGCGCCGCAGGCGCTCGACCGCCGCCTTGTCGTCCAGATGGCAGACCAGGGCGTAACAGGAATCCGTCGGCACGGCGACGATGCCGCCGTCGTGCACGATCTGCGCCGCCTGCTTGATCAGGCGCGGCTGCGGATTGACGGGATGGACCTGGAAAAATTGACTCATATGGGCGCTGCCGGTGCATGGTCCCGGCCGCTGTTAATCACGGTTAAGATTGTACGCTACGCAAGGCCGCAATACGCTGCTCGAAAGGTGGATGGGTGGAAAACAACGCGGTCCAGCCACCGGCTGCGGTGATGCCGCTTGCCGCGATCGACTGCGGCAAGGCGCCCGGCTCCATGCCGTTCAGGCGGGCCAGCGCGTGCTGCATCGGCACGCTGCTGCCCAGCAGCTTGGCGGAACCGGCGTCGGCGCGGAACTCGCGCTGGCGCGAGAACCAGGCCACGATCAGCGAGGCGGCCAGGCCGAAGATGATCTCGCACACAAACACCGTGACCATGTAGCCGATGCCGGGGCCGCGCCGTTCGCTGTCGTTATTCTTCAGCAGTACGTTGTCGACGAAGAAGCCCACCACCCGCGCCAGGAACACCACGAAGGTGTTGACCACGCCCTGGATCAGGGTCATGGTCACCATGTCGCCGTTGGCGACGTGGGCGACTTCGTGGCCCAGCACGGCTTCCACCTCGTCGCGGTTCATGTTCGCCAGCAGGCCGGTCGAGACCGCCACCAGCGCCGAATTCTTGAAGGCGCCGGTGGCGAAGGCGTTCGGCTCGCCGTCGTAGACCGCCACTTCCGGCATGGCGATGCCGGCGCGCTCGGACAGCGCCTTGACGGTGTTGACCAGCCACAGCTCGGTCGAGGACGACGGCGTCTCGATCACGCGGGCGCCGGTCGACCACTTGGCCATCGGCTTGCTGATCAACAGGGAAAAGATCGCGCCGGTAAAGCCGACCACCAGCGAGAACGCCAGCAGGCTGCCCAGTTGCAGCGTGTTGCCCGACCCCGGACGGCCGATGCCCAGCAGCGACAGGACGATGGACAGCACCAGCATCACGGCGAGGTTGGTGGCGATAAACAGGACGATGCGTTTCATTGGAGGACTCCGTTACGGACAGCAGTATGTCCAAACATTAAGGTGTGACCGTGCGAATTCAAGATACAAGCTCTTGCAACGCGCCGGTAATCGGCGCGGTAAATTACCGATCAGAACCAGTCGTGCCAGACCGGGGTAACATTGGCCGGCAGCGGCGGCAGCAGCGCGAAGTCGACGCGGGACTCGCCCGGCGCGTGAAAATCGGTCCCGCGCGAGGCCAGGAAGCCGTAGCTGTTGGCCAGCTGCGCGTAGACCGGGTATTGCTCCGGCGTGTGGCTGCCGGTGACCACCTCGATCGCCGCGCCGCCGAGCTGCTTGAACTCGTCGAACAATTGCCCCTGCGCCAGCTGGCTGAACTTGTAGCGGCCCGGATGGGCGATCACGGCGATGCCGCCGGCGCCGCGTATCCAGTTGACCGAATCGGCCAGCGTGGCCCAGCAATGCGCCACGTAGCCCGGCTTGCCTTCGGACAGGTATTTCTTGAACACCTCGGGGATATTGGCGCACACGCCGATTTCCACCAGGTAGCGCGCAAAGTGCGTGCGCGACATCAGGTCGGGATTGCCCACGTACTTGAGCGCCCCCTCGTAGGCGCCCTCGATGCCGACCTTGGCCAGCTGGTTGGCGATCTCGCGGCCACGGTTGTCGCGGCCGGAGCGGGTGCAGGCCAGGCCATTGACCAGGCCGGCATTGTTCTCATCGATCTGCAGGCCGACGATGTGCACGGTTTCGTTGGCCCAGGTGATCGAAATCTCGACCCCGGTCACGAAACGCATGCCCTGCTCCTGCGCGGCGGCGCGGGCGGCGGGGATGCCGCCCACTTCGTCGTGGTCGGTCAGCGCCCACACCTCCACGCCCGCCTTGCGCGCGTGCCGCGCCACGGCGGCCGGCGCGAGGACGCCGTCGGAAACGTTGGAATGGCAGTGCAGATCGACTTTCAACATATGGCTCAATATTTACGGCAATGAAGACTTCATTGTACGCTGCCTGGGCAAAGTCCATCCATGGCTGTATCAAGACCCGCGCCGCGCACGCGCGCACCGCGCGCCAGCAGCTCGGCGAAGCGCACCGGATCGATGTTCGAGCCGCACACCAGCACGCCCACGCGCTTGCCCGCCAGCCGCTCGCGCAGCGGCCCGAACAGCGCGGCGGTCGCCACGGCAGCGGCCGGTTCCGCCACCAGCTTGGCGTCGCGGAACAGGTTCAGCATCGCCAGGCAGATCTCGTCGTCCGTCACCCGCACCACCTCGTCGACGAAGCGGCGGCACACGCCGAAGCTGTAGGGCATCGCGTACGGCGCGCCCAGGCTGTCGGCCACGGTATCGACCCGCTCCAGCGCTTCCGGCTGGCCCGAGGCGAAGCTGCGGTACAGCGCGTCGGCGCCGAACGGCTCCGCGCCGTACACCGCGCAGGCCGGGTTGATCTGCTTGACGGCGGCGGCGATGCCCGCGCACAGGCCGCCTCCGCCCACCGGCACCACCACCGCGTCCAGTTGCGGCACCTGCGCCATCAACTCCAGGCCGACCGTCGCCGTGCCTTGCGCGGTCAGCGGCCCTTCGTAGGGATGCAGCATGGTGCGCATTTCGTCGCGCTCGATCTCGCGGCCGCGCGCGAAAGCCTGGTGTACGTCGGGCATCAGCAGCACTTCGGCGCCCAACTCGCGGCAGGCGGCGATGCGGGCCGGGCTGGCGTGCCGCGGCATCACCACCTTGGCGCCGCACCCGGCCAGCCGGGCGGCGTAGGCTGCGGCGATCGCATGGTTACCGGCGCTGACGGCGACGATGCCGCGCCGCCGCGCCGCCTCGTCCAGCGCTTCGATGCAATTGAGGGCGCCGCGCAGCTTGAAGGTACCGGTCTTCTGGAACAGTTCCAGCTTGAGCCAGACCTCGCCGCCGGCGAACTGTTCTTCGGCCACGCCGGTCTGCCAGCGCCACACCGGCGTTTCAAGGATCTTGCCATGCAGGCGGCGGGCGGTATCGCGGACTTCGGCCAGCGAGGGATAGGATGGTGTCATGGTGCAGCTCCATAAAATATTCGAGGGAATGCGGCATGGCCGCGTGGAGTCTGGGGGCGCCGAGCACCGGCGCAGCCGCAGCTCAGCGACCCTGAATAATTCGAATAATGGAGACGGCGGACAGGTTCCGACCGGCCAACGCGGCGGCACCAGCGTCGGTAGCGACGTGGCGGCGGGTTGGCTGGATGGTCGGATGGGAGTTCATGCGTTCAATCATGCCAAAACCGCAAAGGCTTGGCAAGCTTTTCGTGTCAGCGCCGCAGGAAAGCCTCGATCAGGTGGGCCAGTTCCTCCGGCTGGTCGTGATGCAGCATGTGTCCCGCATCGGCCAGCACCTTGCACTCAACGTCGCGCAAATAGCCGAGGCGGCGCACCAGCTCGGCACGCCCTTCCTGCTCGCCGCCCATCCAGGTCCACATATTGGTCTGGTCCGCCTCCACCCACAGCACCGGCGCGCTGATCGCACTCCAGCACGCCATGATGTCCTCGACGTGGTAAGGCAGCGGGCCCGGCTGCTTATGGGCGGGATCTCCCAGGATCTCCCACTCGCCTGCATCGTTCTGCGCCGACCAGTGCTGCGCCAGGAAGGCGGCGCGCTCGTCGCTGAGGCGCGGATTGGTCTTTTGCAGCCGCGCCGCGACGGCGGCCTGCGTCGGATAGTTGCGCAGTTCCGGCTGCTCCAGCAGCGCGTCCATCCACTTGGCGTAGCGGCCGGGCGCCTGCTCCGGCTTGCTCGAGCGCAGGCCGCCGCCTTCCAGGTTGATCAGCTTGCGGATGCGCTCCGGCCGCGCGCCGGCGTAGATGCCGACCACGTTGCCGCCCATGCTGTGGCCCAGCAGGTTGACCGCCTCCTCCGGCGAATAGTGGCGCAGGATGGCGTCCAGGTCGGCCAGGTAGTCGGGGAACCAGTAGGTGTCGGTGCCGCAGCGCTGCGACAGGCCGAAGCCGCGCCAGTCCGGGGCGATCACGTGCCAGTCGCCCTGCAGGGCGTCCACCACGAACTGGAACGAGGCGCCCACGTCCATCCAGCCGTGCAGCATGAAGATCTTGGGCGCGCCCTCCCGCCCCCAGTGGCGCACGTGGCAGCGCAGGCCGCGGATGGTCAGGAACTCGGAACGGGACGAAGTGAAGGTCATGGTGGTCCTTGAAATTGCGTGAGCCGCCGCAATATCGGTTGCTTGCTGGCGATGAAGTAAAATAATAGCACGACCGTTCGATAGCCGCTCAAGCGTAAAATAGCGCCATCCCACCGCTCATCAGCGCTGTATTCAGCACTCAACCTGAGGTTTCCAATGTCTATATATCAACTGGGCGACCATGCGCCCGAGATCGATGCATCGTCATTTGTTGCCGACACTGCCACAGTGATCGGCAAAGTCAGCCTGCGCGCCAACACGTCGGTGTGGTTCGGTGCGACGCTGCGCGGCGATAACGAACGCATCACCATCGGCGAAAACAGCAATGTCCAGGAAGGCACCGTCATGCACACCGACATGGGCTATCCGCTCACGGTGGGCAAGAATGTCACCATCGGCCACCAGGCCATGCTGCACGGCTGCACCATCGGCGACGGCGCCCTGATCGGCATCCAGGCCGTGATCCTCAACGGCGCCAGGATCGGCAAGGGCTGCCTGGTCGGCGCCGGCGCGCTGGTCACCGAGGGCAAGGAATTCCCGGACAACTCGCTGATCATCGGCTCGCCGGCCAAGGCCGTGCGCACGCTGACCGACGAGGACGCCGCGCGCCTGCTCGCCAGCGCCGACAGCTACGTCAAGCGCGGCCAACTGTTCAAGACGCAACTCAAAAAGATTGGATAACACATGAGCATTACCCCCATCATCGGCCAGGACACCCTGCAGAAATTCATCTTCGACAACGCCGCCGTGCGTGGCGAGTTCATCGATATTTCCGCCACCTGGCGCGAGGTGCTGTCGCGCCACGCCTACCCTGCCCCGGTCAAGAAACTGCTGGGCGAGATGGTGGCGGCCGCAGCGCTGCTGTCCGCCAACCTGAAGTTCAACGGCTCGATCATCATGCAGATCCATGGCGACGGTCCGGTGCGCCTGTTGGTGGTCGAGTGCGACGCCGACCTGCATCTGCGCGCCACCGCCAAGATCGATCCCGAAGCGGTGATCGCGGACGACGCCAAGCTGCCGGCGCTGCTGAACGCGCACGGCAAGGGCCGCTTCATCATCACGCTCGATCCGGCCGACAAGATGCCGGGCCAGCAGCCGTACCAGGGCATCGTGCCGCTGGATGGCGACGATGTCGGCACCGTCATTGAAAACTATATGCTGCGTTCGGAACAGCTGGACACCAAGCTGTGGCTGGCGGCGGACGACAACGTCTCGCGCGGCCTGCTGCTGCAGAAGCTGCCCTACAACGGCGGCAAGACCGAAGCGGCGCCGCTGACCGAGGACGAAGCGCTGGAAACCTGGAACCGCGCCGTGATCCTCGGCTCGACCTTGAAGGAAGAGGAACTGCTGTCGACCACCATCGACGTGCTGATGCAGCGCCTGTTCTGGGAAGAGACCATCCGCGTGTTCGACCCGCTGCATCCGGCCTTCCACTGCACCTGCACGCGCGAGAAGGTCGGCAACATGCTGAAGATGCTGGGCCGCGCCGAGGTCGACAGCGTGCTGGAAGAGCAAGGCCACGTCGGCGTCAACTGCGACTTCTGCGGCCAGCGCTACGACTATGACAAGGTCGACTGCGCGCAGCTGTTCGCCAGCGACGCGCCGGTCGAAGCGCTGATACCGGCGGGTGAAGTCAAGCACTAAGCCACCGTCTGCATCATAAAAAAACGCGCCCGACGTTCAAGTCCGGCGCGTTTTTTTTGCGACCTAGTCGTCGTGCAGATTGATGTCGGCCCGCTCGTTCTCGCTCTTGCCCAGCCAGCGCCGGTGCAGCATGCGCTCCAGCGGATGGCCGACCAGGAACAGCAGCAGCACCAGCACCAGGCCGATGCCGGCGATCCGCCACGCCCCCATGCCGCAGACGATGCCGATGCCCGCCGTCATCCAGATCGAGGCGGCCGTGGTCAGCCCCTTCACCTTGGAAGACTGGTTGTTGAGCACGATGACGCCGGCGCCAAGAAAACCGATGCCCGTCACCACGCCCTGAATCGCGCGGCTCAGCGCATCGTGGCTGTAGGCGCCATCGAGCGGGGCGAACTCCATGCCGGCCATCGTCACCAGCGCCGCGCCCATCGCGACCAGGCCCAGCGTGTTCATGCCGGTGGGCTTGCCGTGCAGATTGCGTTCGATGCCGATGATGCAGCCGAACAGCAGCGCGATCACGAGGCGGCCCGCGATATCCCAGTAATCAATCATCTTTTGCTTCCACAGGGTTAATCAGGGACGTGAGCACATGGTCGGCCCAGCGTCCGTTTATCTTCAGGTACTTTCTGGCCAGGCCCTCGCGCTCGAAACCCAGCCGGCGCAGCAGCTTCTCGCTGCTGGTGTTGGAGGGCTGGTGGTTGGCCATGATGCGATGCAGGCCGTACACTTCAAACATGTGCGCAATCGCCGCCGTCAGAGCCTCGTGCATCAGGCCCTTGCCCGTGTGCCGGCTGTCCAGCGAGAAGCCAAGGTGGCACGCCTGGAACGGTCCCCGGACGATATTGGTGAAGGCGCACTCGCCGACCACTTCATCGCTATCGGGAAATTGCAGCAGCCAGAACAGCGCCGATTCTTCCTCGGCCAGCCGTTCCATCCGGCCGAGCTGTTCCTCAACCGCCTGCAAGGTGTAGAACTGCCCGGTGCGCTTGGGCTCCCATGGTTCAAGATGGGCGCGGTTCCGTTCGCGATATGCGAGAAGCCTGGCGCTGTCGGCAGCGCCAGGGGGCTTGAGCAGCAGGCGGCCGGTAGTCATCTCCGCGACCTGGATCGGCGAAGTCATGCAGGCACCAACCCGCTACGGCAGAGGCCGTGTCCGAATGCCAGACTTGACCCCATCATAGTTTTGCGCAACGGGTTTCCATGACGTCGATCTTGCCCAGCGTTTGCGTCGAGGTGGCGCTGCGCACCAGGTCGACCCGCTCCACGCATGAGCCGCGCAGCAGGCGCTCCTGGTTGCGGGTGCAGATCGTTACCGTGCCGGCCATGCTGGTGTTGCAGTAGAAGCCTTCAGCACGCATGCGCACCAGCGCCTGCTCGAGCGGCATGCCCGGCTGTACCGTCTGCGTGATGAAGTTGCCCAGCCCCGCTTGATTCACCGTGTAGCAACCGCCCAGTGGCAGGGCCAGCGCCAGCATCCAAAGTTTGCGCATCGCGATCCTCTCGTTATTTCCAGCCAGCAGTGTAGCGCACGGCGTCATCACCCGGTAACACTCGGTGCCTATCATGCGCAAAGTTTACATTTCCTCCAACTGGTATCCAAGGCTGATCATGAACAAGAAATTATCCGCAGTGTGCTTCGCCGCGCTGAGCTTCCCTATGCTGGCGATGGCCGCCAATGTCGCCGCCGCCGTTGCCGACATGGCCGCCGATGCGCCCGCCGCAGCCGCCGGACACGCCACGGAAGCCGAGGCGGCCGCTGCCGCGCCAGTCGCCACGATTGAAATCGCCACCCGCAAGACCCGCTCCTCGGTCGCGCTGACCAAGGGCGATATGCAGAAGATCCTGCCCGGGATTAATCCCCTGAAGGCGCTGGAGACCCTGCCGGGCGTGAGCTTCCAGACCGCCGACCCTTGGGGCAACAATGAACAAAACCTGTCGCTGTTCGTGCACGGCTTCAGCGGCCAGCAACTGGGCTACACCATGGACGGCGTGCCGCTCGGCGACCAGCAGTACGGCAACTACAACGGCCTGTCGCCACAGCGTGCCGTCATCAGCGAGAACGTGGGCAGCGTGATCCTGTCGTCCGGCGCCGGCGACCTGTCGACCGCGTCCACCAGCAACCTGGGCGGCACCATCGAGACCTACTCCAGCGATCCGCAGCGCAGCCGCAACCTGGCCGTGCAGCAGACCGTCGGCAGCCACAGCACCTCGCGCACCTTCCTGCGCTACGACACGGGCGACTTCGGCAACGGCAACAGCGCCTACATCTCGGCCATCCACCACGAGCAGAAGGCCTGGGACTTCAACGGCCGCCAGGGCGGCGACCAGATCAACGCCAAGTACATCAACCAGGGCAACGCCGGCAAGCTGACGCTGTACTTCAACTATTCGGACAAGATCGAGCCGAACGAAGACGCCACCGTGCGCTCGGCCAGCGAGAAGTTCCAGCCCTACACCCGTCCGTTCACCTACCCGGACTTCAAGGCCGCGCTGGCCTACCTGTCGCCGGCCGGCGCCACGCCTGCGGCCGAGGGCAACAACTACCGCAACTATTACAGCGACGCCCAGCGCAAGGACTACCTGACCTACGCCAAGTACGACCTGAACCTCAACGAGTCGACCACCTGGTCCAACCAGATCTACTACCACAACGACGACGGCGTCGGCGTGGTGGCCGGCCCGATCGGCGTGGCCGGCCTGCCCGGCCTGTTCGCGGTCTACTTCCCCGGCCAGAACCTCAAGCAGGTGTTCGGCAACTCCGGCTACGCCACCCGCACCACCGAATACGCGATCAACCGCAATGGCTGGCTGTCGACGCTGACCAGCGAGTTCGGCAACCACAAGCTGCAAGGCGGCCTGTGGCTGGAACATAACCGCTCGTCGGCCTACCGCCGCTGGTACGCGCTGGACGTCAACAACCCGAGCTCGCCATACGACCGTCCAAGCAATCCGCTGATCACGCAGTACGGCAGCGAGATCGACAACAAGGTCGCCCAGCTCCACCTGCAGGACGAGTGGCGCGTGCGCAGCGACCTGGCGGTGCAGGCCGGCTTCAAGTCCAGCCTGCAATTTGCCGACGGCCAGTTCCCGGTGCAGCCGGCCAAGGGCGCCATCGCCAACGGTTCGCTGGCGCTGCCGGTGGGCGAGATCATCACCAAGAAATGGTTCCTGCCGCAGCTGGGCGCGCGCTGGGACATCACGCCGCAGGACCAGATGTTCGTCAACGTGCAGAAGAACATGCGCCAGTTCGTCACCTACGGCGGTGGCGGCGCCTCGCCGTGGAGCCTGGCGAGCCAGGCCGCGTTCGACCTGTTCAAGAGCAGCGCCAAGCCCGAGACCTCGATCACCTACGAACTGGGCCTGCGCACCAGCCACCAGCTGGACCTCGGTCCACTGAAGGCCATCGACGGCCAGGTCAACATCTACCACGTGGACTTCAAGGACCGCCTGCTGACCATCAGCCCGACGCCGGTGATCACCTCCATCATCGGCGGCAATCCGGTGCTGGCCAACGTCGGCGGCGTCAAGACCGACGGCATCGACATTTCCGGCACGCTGCACTTCGGCCGCATGTTCTCGTTCTACGACGCGCTGTCGT
Organism: Duganella vulcania; assembly: GCF_009857655.1. Classification (NCBI taxonomy): domain Bacteria; kingdom Pseudomonadati; phylum Pseudomonadota; class Betaproteobacteria; order Burkholderiales; family Oxalobacteraceae; genus Duganella; species Duganella vulcania. The sequence continues at coordinate 70,721 of NZ_WWCX01000014.1, read as the reverse complement.
TCAACCGCTCGACCTATTCGGACAACTACAACAACGGCAAGGACGTGGTGCCGACCTCCGGCAAGTCGGTGCCGGGCAGCCCTGAGTGGATGAACAAGTTCGTCGCCACGATGACCGTGGCCGACACCGAGTTCCAGCTGATCGGCGACTACGTCGGCAAGCGCTACGCCACCTACACCAACGACCTGGACGTGCCGAGCTACTTCCTGATGAGCCTGGGCGTGTCGGGCAAGCTGCCGATGTTGAACAACAGCTGGATCAAGAACGCGCGCTATCGCCTCAACGTCAGCAACCTGGCCAACCGCGAAGGCAGCCTGAACGTGGTGGTCGGCGCGGCCAGCGGAACGTACAATACCTATCCGATCGCACCACGCCAGGGCTTCCTGACTTTGATGGCTGACTTCTGATGAGCAATCTTTATCTGCCCAAGCGCCTGTCCCGGCGCGGCTTTATCCAGACCGCCGCTGCCGCCACGGCCTCGGCGCTGATCCTGCCCGGCCCGGTGCTGGCGGCCGCCACGCCCGACCTGTCCGGCCTGCCGGGCGTCGGCCCGGTCGGCGCCGGTCCGAAGACGCCGCTGGTGTTCGGCCACCGCGGCGCCAGCGCGCTGCGGCCCGAGCACACGCTGGGCTCGTACGCCAAGGCCATCGCCGACGGCGCCGACTACATCGAGCCGGACCTGTGCAGCACCAAGGACGGCGTGCTGGTGGCGCGCCACGAAGCCTTCCTCAGCGAGACCACCGACGTCGCCAACCATCCCGAGTTCGCCAGCCGCAAGACGCGCAAGACCATCGACGGCGAAACCCACGAAGGCTGGTTCGTCGACGACTTCACGCTGGCCGAGCTGAAGACGCTGCGCGCGGTGGAGCGCCTGCCGCAATACCGCCAGGCCAGCGCGCAGTACAACGGCATGTTCCAGGTGCTGACGTTCGAGGAGATCATCGACTTCACGGCGGCCGAGGCGGCCGCGCGCGGGCGCATCATCGGCCTGGTGCCGGAGCTCAAGCACTCGACCTATTTCGCCAGCGTCGGCCTGCCGCTGGAGGACCGCTTCCTGTCCATCCTGGCCGCGCACGACTACACGCGCCGCAACCCGGTCGAGATCCAATCGTTCGAAGTGGCCAACCTGAAGTACATGCGCGGCAAGCTGGGCCAGCGCGCCAACCTGCGCCTGATGCAGCTGGTGATCGGCGAAAACGTGCGGCCGATGGACGTGGCCAAGGCCGGCGGCACGCTGACCTTCGCGCAGATGTGCACGCCGGCCGGCCTGCGCGACATCGCGCAGTACGCCGACGTGGTGGCGCCGCCGACGCGCTCGCTGATTCCGCTGAAGAAGGATGGCAGCCTGGACCAGCCGAGTTCGCTGGTGGATGACGCGCACAAGGCGGGCCTGCGGGTGGAGCCGTGGACCTTCCGTCCGGAGAACCATTTCCTGGCGGCGGACTTCCGCAACAGCGCCGGCGACGCCGCGCGCAACGAGGCCGGCTCGATCGCTGAAATCAAGCGCTACATCGCCACCGGCATGGACGGCTTCTTCACCGACGACCCGGCGCTGGGCCGGGCTGCGCTGGCCTAGCGTCCTTGCCGCGCAAGCGGGCATCCATACGCAGTGTGCATGCCACGCATGCTGTCGCGGGACTACCGCTTATGTATGGATTCCCGCCTGCGCGGGAATGACAGCCAGCGGCAGCACGACGGTGGCCAGCAGGCCGCCGCCCTGCGCGTCGCTCAGCGCGATGCTTCCGCCATGGCTGGCCGCCGCCGAAGCGGCGATCGCCAGGCCCAGTCCGCTGCCGCTCTTGGTCTGCTGCGGATCGCGGAAGAAGCGGTCGAACACGCGCTCGCGCAACTCGGGCGCGATGCCCGGCCCCTGGTCCTCCACCGTCAGCACCGCCCTCCCCGCCACACCGGCCAGGCCGACCCGCACCACGCCATGCGGCGGGCTGTACTTGATGGCGTTCTCCACCAGATTGTCCACCAGCGACACCAGGCTCTCGCGCTGCCCCATGATGCGCACCGGCTCGGTCGCGGCCAGTTCCAGCTCCACGCCGTTGCGCGAGGCCAGCCCCGACAGCGCCGCCAGCCGGTCCTGCAGCAAGGCGTCCAGCGCCAGCGGCGCGTGCGGCTCGCTGCTGGTGGCGTCGCTGCGCATCAGTTGCAGCAGCTGGCCCACCAGCCGCCCGGCGCGGTTGCCGCTGCTGAGGATGCCGTTCAACAGCTCGCGTTGCACCGGCCCGTTGGCCTGTCCCTGCAAGGCCTCGGCGTTGACGCGCATGGCCGCCAGCGGCGTACGCAGCTCGTGCGCGGCGTCGGCGATGAAGCTGCGTTCGCGCAGCGCGCTCTGGCTCACCCGCAGCAGCAAGGCGTTGACGCTGTCGACCATCGCCGCCAGCTCGCGGTGCGGCGGCCGGAAGGTCAGCGGCGTCAGGTCCTGCGGGCCGCGCGCGGCCACCTCCTGCGCCACCCGCCGCCACGGCCGCATGGCGAGCCGGATCGACCACCACGCCGGCAAGGGCAGCAACGGCAGGCTGATCACCAGCGGCAGCAGGAAGTAGCCGCGTGAGTTGATTGTCAAGAACACTTTCAGGAAGCCTACCGGCCCCGCCATCATCACCTGCGTATCGCTGGTGGGCGAGCGCACGGTGCGCGCGCGGTAGCGCTTGTCGCGGATGTACAGGGTTTCCATGCCGTTGACGGCGCCGGCGCGCAGGTCCGGCGGGGCGCCTTTCGAGTGGTAGACCAGCCGCCCGCCCTGCCACACCAGCAGGATCGGCCCGAGCTCACCGAGATCGCTGGTCTCGAAATCGTCGCGCAGCGCGCTGTCGATGACGATCAGGCTCTGCCGCAGGCGCGCGGGCTGGTCGGCCAGGTTGTCGGCCACGCTGATGACCGCTTCGAAGTTCCTGGCCGAGTTCAGGTAACCGGAACTGTCGCCGCCGTTGTGGACGATGATGGCGATCACGCCGCCCCACATCACCAACACCAGCGCCACCTGCACCAGCATCAGCCGCCGCGCCAGGGTCGGCTCGGCGACTTCGCGCCACAGGCGCCGCAGCCAGCTCACGCGGCACCGCCCGGCGCTTGCAGGTCGATCACGTAGCCGATGCCGCGCACGGTGCGGATGTAGCCTTCGCCGATCTTGCGGCGCAGGTTGGCCATGTGGACGTCCAGCGTGTTGCTGGCGTTGGTCTGGCTGCCGGGCAGGGTCTGCTCCTCCAGCACGCGCCGGGTCAGCACGCGGTCGGTACGCATCAGCAGCATCTTGAGCAGCGCATATTCGCTGGCCGTCAGCTCCACCGTGCGGCCGGCCACGCTGACGCGGCGGGTCGGCGCGTGCAGCACCAGGCCGCGCACCTCGATGGTCTCGCCGTCGAAGCCGTAGCTGCGCCGCGCCAGCGCCCGTACCCGCGACAGCAGCTCGGCCAGCACGAAGGGCTTGACCAGGTAGTCGTCGGCGCCGCCGTCCAGGCCGGACAGGCGGTCGTCCAGCGTGTCGCGCGCGCTGAGGATCAGCACCGGCAGGCCGCCGCTGTCGCCCGGCACCTTGTTGCGGCGCAGCTGGCCCAGCAGGGTCAGGCCGTCGCCGTCGGGCAGGCCCAGGTCGAGCAACACCAGGTCGCAGCCGTCGCGCGCCAGGCTGCGCGTGGCGTCGTCCAGGGTGCGCACCCACACCACCTCCATGCCCTGTTCCGACAGCGCGATGCGCACGCCATTGCCCAGGTCGAGGTCGTCTTCTATCAACAGGATTTTCATGAGCGATATTAGACCATTCCAATCTGAAGATGAGCTAAAGATGCCGTCTTCATGTTTTCTTCATCAAAGGCTCAGATTGCCTTCATGGCAGTTATCCATACTGCATGCAGTTGACCGGGCCATTGGGGCGCCGGTCCTCCTACTGAACGGAATAGACCATGAATTTACGCCTGATCTCCATCGCGGCTTGCCTGCTGCTCCCTTCCCTGGCCCTGGCGGCCGACGATAGCCAGTTCACCCTCGGCGGTGGCGTGGCGGCCGGTGCGCGCTACTCGGGATCGAAGCAGAACACCGTGGCGCCGGTGGTGCTGCTGGACTACAGCCACGCCAGCGGCTTCTTCGCCAGCACCCTGCGCGGCATCGGCTACGGCGGCCAGCAAGGCCCGCTGACCTATAGCGCGGCACTGGGCTATCGGGGCGAGCGCAAGGAAAAGAACGAGAAGGGCATCTTCGGCAACACCGGCAGCGCGGAACTGAAAGGCATGGGCGACGTCAAGGGCAGCGCCACCGCCAACCTGAGCCTGGGCTACAAGCCGCTGTCCATGCTGGAGTTCAACGTCGGCGCGGAGCTCCCGCTGTCGCAGCGCGAGAACGGCAAGACCTACCGCGCCGGTGTGACGGCCCAGCTGCTCGACGCGCCCAACGACCAGGTTTCGCTGGGCGCGACGGTGGGCTTTGCCGACAACAAATATGCGCAGACCTATTACGGCGTCACGGCCCAGCAGGCGGCCGCGTCGCAGTTCAAGGCCTACCAGGCCAAGTCCGGCCTGTACGAGGCGGGCCTGATGCTGACCTGGCAGCACAAGATCGACCAGAAATGGGGCGTGACCGCGATGCTGGGCGCCAACCACCTGCTGCGCGACGCGTCGCGCAGCCCCCTCACCCAGCGCAAGACCAGCCCCACCGGCGCGGTCTACGTCAGCTACGCCTACTGAGCCTGGCGGCGCCGGTCGGCCGGCGCGGCGGCGTGGGTTTGCGCCGTGTCGGCTTCAAGCAGCAGGGTCTGGATATCGCGGTAGATCAGCTCCGGCTGCAGGAAGGCCGGACTGTAGATCTCGCGCACCCGTCCCCGCTGGTCGAACAGGAACAGCTTGACCTGGTGGTAGTACAGGCGCGTCGGCCTGCCCTGCTTGTCGAGCTGGACCGAGGTGCTTTGTCCCAACTCATCGAGGATGGGCTGCAAGCGTTCCACCGAGCGCGATGTCAGGAAATGCCAGCGCAGCGACTGGCTGGGCTGCGCCAGCGCGCCGCCATAGTTCTTCATGGCCTCGGGCGTATCGTTGACCGGGTCGAACGACATGCTGACCAGGCGCACGCGGTGCGCCAGCGCGGGTGCGTTGAGCAGCCGTTCGCGCAAGGCGTTCAACGTGGAGAACAGCGCCGGACAAGCGGTCGCGTCGGTGCAATACGTGTACATGAAGCTGAGCAGCGTGACGCGGCCGGTGGTGTAGCGTTCCAGCGGCATGTCGCGGCCGTCGCTGTCGAGCACCATGCCGCGCGGGCCGGGCTGTATGACAGGCAGGCGGTAACTGCCCGCCGCCGGCACGATCAGCCGCGCCGGCGCCGGCTGTGGCGCAGCGCCTGCTATCGGCACGTTCTCCGTTCCGCTCAACAGCAGGAACACGAGCAGGACCGGCAGCAGCGGCCAGCGGTCAGTGCAATGACGCCACATTGGGAGCCGGCTTCGCGCTGAACTTCATGTGGTGCGGACGGCCCAGTTTCTCCTTGTAGAAGTCGATCTTCCATTGTTCGCTCAGCTCGTGGCCGTCCCAGGTGTAGAGCTTGATGAAGTGGTCGTCGTTGCCCAGGTCCCAGTGTTCCAGCAGGCTGGTGGTGATGTACAGGCGCTTGCCGTCCCAGCTCTGGCTGATCATGTTGACGTGCTTGCCCGTGACCTTTTCATAGACCTGGCGCGGCGCCTCCGGATTGCTCAGGTCGAACAGCCGCGTCTTGCCGTCCATGAAGGTGTTGACCCACAGGCCCTTGCCGTCGGCCCGGATCGACATGTCGACCGGCAGCGGCGTGCTGGCCGGGTCGCCGATCGGTCCGACGTCGCGCGCCTGCCAGCGGCCGTTGGCGTCAGGCCGGACCAGCCACAGCCTGGAGGTCAGCGCGGTGGCCGTGATCGCCCAGTTGTCGCCGGGAGACTGCGACCAGCGCACCTCCAGCGGCGCGCCCGGCGTGCTGAATATCTGCAGCGGCTGCATGGCCTTGAAATCCCACAGCACCATGGTGTTGCCGAATTTTTGCATGGCCGCCGGATCCTTGATCAGCTTGTCCAGGTCGGTGCGGTAGTTGTCGTAGCCGGTGAAGCTGGAGGTGAGCATGGCGTTGCGGGCGGGATTGATCGCCACGTCGTAGCCATAGCCGTCACCCTGCACGTCGCCGATCTTGCCGGTCGGGTTGGGATAGCTGGCCACCACGTCGCCCTTGTTGTTGTACACCGCGATGCCGGTGGCGCCGCCCTTGTCGCGCGGGTTGGACAGGAAGCCGACCAGCATCCGGCCCGGCAGCGCGTAGAAGGTGTGCGGGCCGACAAAGCCGGTCTTGGCGGCCACGTTGTCGATGGTCTTGACCAGCTTGGGATGGGCCGGATCGGTGCCGACATCGAACACGAAGATCTTGCTGTCCTCCAGGCGCCCGGCCCACAGGTATTTGCGGTCCTCGGTGAAGCCGAAGTGGTGCGCGTCGCCGTGCCCTTGCACCGACAGCGCGTGGATCACCTTGCCGTACTTGGGCGAGGCCGGATTGACGTCGATGGTGACGAGCTTGTCCCGGCCGTCGCCGATGCCCTTGATGCCCAGCGTCCAGACATGGACATAGTCTTCCTGGCCCTTGATCAGGTTGGCCATGTAGGGAGAATTGCAGGTCTCGTCGGCGCCGGCCGGACAGGCCAGCAACACCGACAAGCACAAACTTGCGACAGGCAGAAATTTCATTTCGCGCTCCGTGCGTATTTGTCAATCTATACAATTTGGCATCGATAGCTTGAAAAATCAACCGATACTTTTCACGCGAACGAAAAACAACAGGCGGCCTTAACTCTGCAAATTAATGCACCGGACTGCTGTGGACCACCACCAATTGCCACTGCCCGTCGTCCGCCTGCCGCCAGATGCGGGTGAAGCGCAGCAGGGCTTCGAAATTCTGCCCGCCATACGAGCCGTCGAGCTTGACGCAGATCGACGTCATCGGCAGCGCGGCGTTGCCCAGCACTTGCAGTTCGACCGTCTCGACGCTGCGGAAACGCATCGTGCCGGACCGGTGCAGCTCCAGGTCCTGCGCCTTGCTGACGATATGGCCCATGTGGTTGGTGAACAGCAGGTCATCGGCCAGGATCCGGTCCAGTTCCTGCACGTCCGAGGCCTGCATCGCCAGCCGCAAGCGCTCCTCGGCGGCGGGGATTTCCAGGTGGCGCTTCAGCGCGGCCAGCACGTCGGGGAAGTCGCCCACCACCATCGGGCCGAACTCGGCTTCCTGCGGCCCCGTGATCTCGGTGCTGTAGCTGATGCGGCTGCCGCCGGACGGCAAGGCTTCGATGCGGTGGAACACCAGCACGCGGTTGTCGTCGATGACGGTTTCGTCGGTGAACTCTTCATTCTCGCGCACGGCCCGCAAGGTGCTGACGAAGGTGTCGCCGCCCGGCACCTGCATCGTGAAACGCGTGCCTTCGGCGAAGGGGCCGTGCAGCTCGATGTTAACGATGCCGGCGTTCCAGCGCTTCCAGCCGGCGACGTCCGCAAACTTTGCCCACACCTCCGCCGGCGAGGCGCTGGTTTCTATGCTCGATACATGGGTCCACATGGAGCTCTCCCTTTTCAATAAGGGCCCCAGCATAGCGAAACATTGATATTAAAGCAATCAGCGGCGCGCTATGGTATCGGGCTTGGGCAGCGCGGCCGTCATGTCGACCCAGCTTTGCGGCTGCGGCTTGTTCCGCTCACGCACGCCGAAGAAACTCACCACCAGCTCGCCGTTCTTGTCGAAGAATTCCACCGACGTCACGCCGGCGCGCTTGATGACGTAGCCGCTGTTGAAGGCGTTGTCGCGCAGGTGCAGGTTGAAGTCCGGGTCCAGCACATTGAACCAGCCGCCCGCCTCCTGCACCTTGCCGACCTTGCCGCTATAGATCTGGATGGTCGACTCGTTGCCGAGGAAGGCCATGATGTCCAGTTTTTGTTTAGCCGATTCCTCCAGCAGCTGGCGCACAGCCAGCGGCGTGATGCGCTGCACGGCGCCGGCCGGGGCCAGCCGCATCGCCTGCTCGCGCGACACGCCGAACTCGGTCAGCAGGCGGTTGAACTGGTGCACGTCGCTCAGCTCGTTCCAGGCCAGCTGCAATTCCTTGACGTCGATGGCGCTGTCCGGTTTCTCGGCGGTCTTGGCCGGCATGGCCGCCACCTTCAGTTCGGCGCTTTGCACGGGGTTGCGGAACTCGGCCACCAGTTTGTCGAACACCGGCACGCCGGCATCGCTCTTCACGTAGATCTTGTGGGCGGCGTTGCCGTGCGTGTCGAAGAATTGCAGGCTGCGCGTGAGCGCGCCATCCTTGCCCGGCTGGACCACGGCGAACGCATACTTCCAGTTCTTGAAAGTGAAACGCAGGTCGATCTCGCCGCCGAGGTAGCCGCCGGCGATGTTGCGCAGGCGGGCTTCGCGTTCCTTTTCCTTGTCGGCGTCGAGCCCGGTGATTTCTTCCTGCGGCTTCAGGCGCGTGGCGACGCCGGTGCGTTCCAGCACGCCGTTGTCGTTGCGGGTCAGCGCCAGCACGGTGCCCAGGTCCAGCGCGCGGCGCATGATTTCGCGCGGCACGTTCTCGCCTTCCTTCAGGCGGGTGACGGTCTTGCCGATGCCGGTGGCCAGCAGCTCGGCTTCGGAGACATTGAGCGTTTTGGCGGCGTCGCGCAGTTGCAACCTGGGTTGTTCGGCGCGCAGCGCGTCGTAGCGCTCGGACAGGCTGGCGGCGTGGGCCGGCAGATTGGCCAGCATCAGGGCGCCGGTCAGCGCCAAGGCAAAACGGTGATGAGCTTTCATATGAACTCCTTAGTAGATCACTTTGAGGTTGACCGCGTAGTTGCGGCCCGGACGGACATAGCGTTCGATATCGGCCAGGGTCGCGGCGGTGGTGCCGGCCGGCAGGCTGCGCGCCGAGGCGTAGTCCCAGTACTTCTTGTCGCCGAGGTTGTAGATGCCGGCGTTGAGCACGGCATGCTTGCCGATGTTCCAGTAGGCGGTGACATCCATCACCGTCGAACCTGGCACGGCGAAGCGCGCGGCGCTGGTGTCGGAGATCACATCGTCGGCCGCCTTCTTGCCGCGCACGGTGCTGACCACGAAGGCCGCGCCGCCGCGCAAGGCCGGATCGTCATAAGCAAAGGTCGCGTTGGCCTTGTAGGGCTGGATCGACGGCAGGTCGGCCTGCTTGCCGGTCAGGCGGTTCTCCGCCGTGCCCTGCGAGATGCCGCCGGCCAGCGCCACGCTGTAGCCCTTCATTGCCTCGGCCCACTGGCCCAGCAGGAAGCGGCTGCTGACTTCGATGCCCTTGGTGTTGGCCTTGCCGACGTTCTCCGGACGATACAGGCCGAAGGTGATGGTCGGATAGTTGACCGGGTCCAGCGGCTGCGCGGCGTATTCGATCAGGTTGCTGTAGCGGGTGTAGAACGCCGACGCGCTCAGTTCCACGCCGTTGGCCGGCGCGCCCTTCACGCCGATTTCAAACGCGTTGCTGGTTTCCTTTTGCAGGTTCGGATTGCCCAGGACGGCGTAGGCGTTGCCGGTCGCCGTGTAGCTGAACGAATCGTAGGTGCCGGTGCGTTCGGCCGCCGTGGGCAAGCGCGTGCCCCGGCTGTACTGCGCGTACGTGCTGAAGCCGGGCGCCAGTTCGACCGACAGGTTCAGGCTGGGCGCGAGGAAGGAATCGGTCTCCTCGCGGATTTCCTTCGCCGCGCTGGGCACGGCGATCAGGTAGGCCGCCAGGTTCTTCGGCGTCAGCTTGCGGCGTTCGGCGCGCAGGCCCGGCGTCAGCGTGGCCTGGTGGCCCAGCAGCGTGAAGCCGAACTCGCCGCGCAGGTAGGCGGCCAGCTTGTCGGTGTCCATGTCGGCCATGCGGTTCTTCATGGTGACCTGGTGCGCGCCGGTCTTGATCACCGTGCGGTCCTCCAGCCATGGACGGCGCGACTCCTGCTGCTCGTAGCTGACGCCGTAGCTCAGCATGGTCTGCGGATCGAGCTGTTTGGTCGCGTCCAGCGCCAGGCCCTTGCTGTTGTTGTAGAAGCCGGTCGAGATGTTGCGCAGGTAGGGCTGGCCGCCGGTGATGTAGCTGGCGCGGGTCTGGTCCACCACCGACGCGTTCTGCGTGTAGGCGCGGGTGTCCAGCGTGTCGAACAGCAGGCCGGCGCCCGGCGTGTAATGGTGTTCGATGCTGTAGCGGGTGCGCTCGGTGCGCGCATCCTGCGTCGCGCCTTCCGGGTAGGACGCGGCCAGCTTGTTGGCGAACACCAGGTCGTGCTGGGCCTTGTAATTGTCGACGGTGAAGTTGAGCTTCTGGTCGCGCGTCAGCGTCCAGTTCAGCTTGGCCAGCACGGCGTCGGAGCTCCAGTCGTCCGGGTTCTGCGGCGTGCCGCCCTTGCTCTTGCCTTGCTCGCCGTCGCGGTGCACGCCGACGATCAGGCCTTGCAGATCATCGCTGAGCTGGGCGGCGGCAGTCACCGCATGCATGCGCTGCGCGTGGTCGGAGGTGTAGCCGAACTTGTAGTCGGCGTAGAGCTTGCGGGTGGTCAGGTACTCTTCCGGCGTCTTGGTGATGAACGAGACCGCGCCGCCGATGCCCGGCGTGCCGGCGCCGGCTGGACTGGTGCCGGAGCCGATGCGCACTTCGCGGAAGGTTTCGGGATCGAAGTAGTCGCGGCCGATGCCGAAGGCGTTGGTGGAGTTGGCGTCCGGCTTGGGCGCGGCGTCGGGCAGCGCGATGCCGTCCAGTTGCAGGCTGACGCGGTTGCCTTCGGCGCCACGGATGTTGATACCGGTATTGCCGGCGCCATCCCAGATATTGCCGGAGCCGCTGGCGGCGGACGGCACGCTGACCAGCGGCGAATAGCGGGCGATGTTGGCCAGGTCGATGGCGTTGTTCTTGCCGATCTGCTCGGCGTCGATGACGGTGGTGGCGCCGTTGCGGGTGTTGCCGCTGTCGTCGCGTTTGGCCTTGACCAGGATCTCGCCCAGCGCGGGTGTGGCGGGCGCGTCGGCGGCGTGGGCCGGCAACAGCGAGGTGAGCACCGCCAGCGTGACGGCATGAAGAGTGAAAGGCGCGGCCGTATGCCGGGCGCCCGAAGTGGTAGCGGCCATAGAGTTCCAGGAGTGGGGTGACGGCTGGCTCTCGGACCTACGGCGATTGCTGGCAAAACCGCATCTTAACAATAATGATTCTCATTTACAAGTCTATGAGAGTAATTATTTTTCTTGCATCGAATTGTTCTTCGCTTAGCTTGATAAAGCTCAAGGGCCTTGCGCGAGGCGCCCGCAGAATACCGCTTCCAGCCAATTCCCCCCGGAAAATTCATCCCCAGCTCAAACAGGAGGTCCACGATGGCCAATGGCAAGATTGTTCAACTCGGATCGTATGCGGCGTCGAAGCAGAAAAATTCCATCTCCGGGCTTTCGTCCGGCGCCTTCATGACCGTGCAGCTGCACCTGGCGCGCTCGGCCAGTTTCGCGGGGGCCGGCATCATTGCCGGCGGGCCGTTCCGCTGCGCCGAGACCTACCAGGCCGGCGGCATGGTGACGCCGCAGGATTCCCGCATCGAGAACTCGCTGTACATCTGCATGAACCCGCTGATACCGGCCACCAGCCCGGATGCGCAGCGGCTGGTGAACATGGCGCGCGACACGGCCCAGGCCGGCCTGATCGACGACGTCGCCAACCTGGCCGACGACCGGCTCTACATCTTCACCGGCAGCGAGGACGATGTGGTGTATTCCGACGTGGTGCTGCGCACCCGCGAGTTCTACGAGATGCTGGGCGTGAAGCGTGAGAACATCGCCTATCACGACAACATCCCCGCCGGCCACAGCATCATCACCGACAACCCGGAAGACTCGGCGCTGGCGACCAACCAGCCGCCGTACATCAACAACGGCGGCTTCATGCAATCGCACGACATCCTGCGCCACATCTACGGCCCGCTGAAGCCACCCGCCGAGCAGCTCACCGGCCAGCTGCAGTGTTTCGACCAGACCGAATTCTTGGGCGACGACGCGCCGTGGGCCAGCATGAGCAAGTTCGGCTACGCCTACATTCCGTCGAGGGTGCTGGCGGGCGAAGTGGCCGAGCCGCGCGTGCACATCGCCCTGCACGGCTGCAAGCAGGGCTACAACTACACCGACTACGTCAACGGCCGCGCGGACATCGCCAACCAGCCACCGTACGGCAACCGCTACTTCACCACCACCGGCTACAACCACATCGCCGAGAGCAACGACATCATCGTGCTGTATCCGCAGGCCGAAGGCACGGACAACGGCGAGATCCAGAACCCGGACGGCTGCTGGGACTGGTGGGGATACAGCACCCGGTACGCCGAGTCGCCCTACTATTCGCGCGAGGCGGTGCAGATCAAGGCCATCCACAAAATGCTGGACCGACTTTGCGCCTGAGCGCGCATTCATGGAGAACGTAATGAACAAATTTCCCGCCACTGTCAGCTTGAATCCGATCCAGAACGAGAACGTCGTGGCCGAATCCGCCGCGTTTGCCACCGGCACGGTAGCGCCACTGGCGCACGCGATGACCGCGCAAAGGCTGATCCAGAAGGACACCAGCCACCTGATGAACAATGGCGCCCTGTCGATGGCGCTGGCGGCGCGCCTGTGGGATCCGTCGGTGTGGAGCGAGTTGACGCAGATGCAGGCGGCCATAGCGCAGCGGCTGCAGCTGCAGAACCAGAACTGGCGCAAGGGCTTTGCCATCCTGGCCGAGGACTACGCGCAGCTACGGCAAGCCAACACCATGTCCAAGCTGCTGGAGAAGCAGGGTAACCTGATCTCGCAATCGGCCGACCTGATGACCAGCCAGGCCACCGACTTCGTGGCGCTGCTGGAAAACATCGACGTCGACTTCGGCTATTGGGCCAGCCAGAAACTATAGGGCGGTCAACCCGCCAGGTAGTTGTTTTTGACGCGCACGTAGTGCTCCGCCGAGTACTTCAGGTAGGCGATCTCCTCGGCGGTGAGCGCCCTCACCTTCTGCGCCGGGCGGCCAACGTACAGGTGGCCGCTCTCCAGCACCTTGCCCGGCGGGACCAGGCTGCCGGCGCCGACCATCACGCGGTCCTGCACGACGACGTCGTCCATGACGATGGTGCCCATGCCGATCAGGCATTCGTTGCCGATGGTGCAGCCGTGCAGCAGCACCGAGTGGCCGATGGTGACGTAGTCGCCGATGATCAGCGGCGAGCCCTCGGGCTTGCCAGGGTGCTTGTGCGAGACGTGGCACATCGCGAAGTCCTGCACGTTGCTGCACTCGCCGACAACGATGCGGTTGACGTCGCCGCGCAGCACGGTGTTGCACCAGATCGAGCTGTCGCGGCCGACGCGCACGTCGCCGATCACTTGCGCGGAAGCGTGCAGGTAGATGTTCTCGCCGAAGTAGGGGCTGGTGTTGAGGTAGCTGGAGATAGGCATGGTTTCGTGGTATCGGTAGTTAAGCGATGTAAGTGCTGTCGCCATGCGGCGCGGCGCGGAAGGCCGGCAGCGCTTCCGCCTGGCGCGAGAACTCGGCTTGCAGCGGATAGCGCGACGCGTCCACCACTTGCGGCAGCATCTGCTGCATGAAGTGCCAGGTCACGGCGGTCATCACGCCGGCGTGGTCCAGCGCCGCCACCGACAACGGATGCGCGCGCAGCTCGGCCTCCAGCGCGTCGAACGCCGCCAGCAGCTGCACGGTCACACGCTCGGCCCACGGCTGGTGCGCGGTCGGGCGCACCATGCCCTCATACACCAGCTGCACGCCCTTGTCGCAGGCGGCCAGCGCCAGCCCCAGCACGCGCAGCGAGCGCAGCAGCTCGGTCGGCATCGACGGCGTCAGGCGGCTGGACGGCATCGCCAGCGCTTCCGCGTATTGCACGATCAGCGTCGAATCCATCAGCACGGTGCCGTCGTCGGCCAGGAAGGTCGGCGCCTTGACCACCGGGTTGATCTGGCGGAATTGATCGAAGGTGCTGAACACCGACAGCGACTGGTGCTCGAAGGGCACGCCCATCAGTTGCAAGGTCACCGCCACGCGGCGGACATAGGGCGAGTCAAGCATGCCGATCAGTTTCATATTTTCTCCAATGAGTTAAGCCAGCGCCCACTCGGCGGCCTGGCGCGCGTGGATGGCGGTGGTGTCGAACAGCGGCACGTCCGCATCCTGCGGCGCGACCAGCAACGAGATTTCGGTACAACCCAGGATGATAGCCTGTGCGCCCTGCTCCACCAAGCCGGCGATGATGCGGCGGTACTCGGCGCGCGAGGCGTCGACGATGCGGCCCAGGCACAGCTCTTCGTAGATGATGCGATGGACGATGTCGCGGTCGTGCTGGCCGGGCACGATCACGTCGAGGCCGTGGCGCTCGCGCAGGCGGTCCTTGTAGAAGGCTTGCTCCATCGTGAAGCGCGTGCCCAGCAGGCCCACCTTGGTGTGGCCGGCCTGCTTGATGGCGGCGGCCGTGGGGTCAGCGATGTGGAACAGGGGGATGTCCACCGCCGCCTCGATGGCGGGCGCGACCTTGTGCATGGTGTTGGTACACAGCACCAGGAAGTCGGCGCCGGCGGCGCGCAGCGCGCGGGCCGCATCGGCCAGCATGGTGCCCGCCGCGTCCCAGTCGCCGGCGTGTTGCAGGCGCTCGATTTCGTGGAAGTCCACGCTGTACAGCACCACCTTGGCCGAGTGCAGACCGCCCAGGTGTGCCTTCACCGTCTCATTGACCTGACGGTAGTAAGGCACCGTCGATTCCCAGCTCATGCCGCCTATCAGCCCTATCGTTTTCAATTGCACTCCCCCAAGAAGTCCGGAACGCAAGCATACACGGCGCCGCGCATTTGCGCAGCGGCCGCTGGTGCGCACGGCGCGCGTTTCAGGCTTCGGCCCGGGCGTAGCTGACGGTCAGGATCTCCCACTGATGGCCGCCGGGCTCGTTCCAGTAGACGATGCGGCCACCGTTGTAGCTGCCGACCTGATAGTCGATATCGGCGTGCACCGAGCTGCGGTAGGGAATGCCGGCGGCCTTGATGCGGCCGAGGATGGCGTCGAAGTCCGCCTGCTCCACCCGGAAGCAGTAGTGCTGCAGCGGGATGGGTTCGGGCCACTGGTCGAAGTCGATGGTCAGGCCGTCATTGACGAACACCGGCGCGAACGGGCCGACGCCGGTGGGGGACCATGGCACGCCCAGCAATTCCGCCAGCTACTTTGCCGCCGCGAGCTTGTCGCTCACGGGCACCAACAAATGATCAAGATAAATAGCCATATGCACCTCCGGCTGTCATTTTAGCGAGGGCGCGCGGAGATGGCCAGACCGCTTGCGCCCCAAAACGGTCATTGGCGAAATCGTTTAATTAAGTTACCGGATTTTAATCAAATCTATGTCATACGGCAACTTTATCCGTTACTCGAACAAGTCTATTGTCACGCTCAATTTCTCCAAGCATGCGCTTCGAATTTGATTCGCACGATGCAATGAGTTTATTTGAGAAATATTCTTCTTTTCCTGATTTATCTGAAGCGAATATGAGTTCGAAATTAGGCGGAAGGTAGAAATCATCAATAAGTGGCTCTCGTCTAAAATTGATGTCTTTGATTTTTCCAAGCTCAGAATCGACGATTATCCCGATTCGCCCCAAAGGCTTTGGATCAGACTCTTGAATCCTTGAAATCAAAACACGCCACGCCGACACCTCTGGATTGCCAGGAACATTTAGGCGGTAATCTTGGAATACCGTTTCTCCTGAACTTTGCCCGTACGCTCCCCCCCCCAAGTCTTTTAGAAAACCTTTATAGACAGTGGTAAACGATATCGTTCCTATATCCTTGAAATTTATTGTATTGGTATCAATTGCATAAAGGTGGTTATACCGCTCTAATAGACGATGAACTGTGGCAGGCGGGGATGAATTTTCGAAATAAAATGCATTTATAACTCTGCGTTTCTCCT
Source organism: Duganella vulcania (assembly GCF_009857655.1). Lineage (NCBI taxonomy): Bacteria > Pseudomonadati > Pseudomonadota > Betaproteobacteria > Burkholderiales > Oxalobacteraceae > Duganella > Duganella vulcania. Next base: position 54,783 of record NZ_WWCX01000014.1, on the reverse strand, counting down.
TTCCCTCATAGAATGTGAGAACCTCCACCTCGCTTGGACTCAATAACGAATCTGGCAAGTCAAGGATTGAAGCAGGGCGTCCGTAGATTTGGATTGATCGCCCATCCATAGTCAGACACGCACGGCTAAAATACATTGGTTGGCGAAACGTTACGTTAATTTTTGTATGACGTGTCTCTTTTTTTGAGTTTTTATTACGTTTGACTCCAATCGTCGTGTTGTCCAATAAACTGATCGTACTTTTTACGTCGTTTATGTCAAAAGTTATGTGGGTGCCAGATTTTGTTACTGCCGACATATCGAACTCGACTGGGTCGGTCCGTAATTTACGCATAAGCCTCCCTAATTAGAATCAGCATGAACTTCATTCGACGAGGGTAGCGAACTTTTATTTTCGGTTGTAACTTCTGTAAAACCACAATCTTCCAACGGTTTTGGGACTCTCGGTTGATAAACATCCCTTATAGATGCGATTTCCGAACTCTGTGACCACTCAGTGGCTTTTGTAATGTGTAGATCGTAACCCATAGCTATAGATAAAAATATAGTAATCTAGGATGCCGTATCGATTGAAAAATCTCGCCACGGCTTCCACGGGAAATTTGTAAAAAACAGGCCGCTTATGGCCGACTTCAGTCGTCGATAGACGACATCATTTTTTAGCTAACGGCATCAGCACCTTCGTTTGATATGATTATGTGTCGAGGCATCCAGCAGTCATATTTTGCGGTGGCGACCTCTGCTTTACATGTTCCACATACTAAATTGGGGCCGTCGCACCCATCTAAGTCACAACAACCGTTTAGCCTTCCAGGTTTGTCAATCACCTCCATTGACAAAGCATCCTTAGAATTAATGACCCACTGCCCATTTGACCACTCGTCATCCTGGATCGTAGCTCCTTCAGGAATCAGGTCTTGCCCATCTTCCTCACATAGCTCGACAGGATAATTTGTAACTTCTTTCGTCAGTATTGTTCCACATTTGTTGCATTTAAATTTCATTGCTTACCTGCTGTATTTTCGCGAAGGTTCCAGAAAAATGTTGAAGCCAAGATGTCCCAGCTTACGCGAATGTCTGTAACTGGCCGTCAGCTGCCCAAATTACGATTCACTTTTTCGCTAGTCAGGAGCGCCTCATAACGGCGCCTCTGGCCAACATAGAACAGAGCCGCTAAACCACCAAAACCAAATGCGGCAATGTATTTCGTATCGCCGCCCTGATGGAGCGCCATCCAAAATTCCAAGGCCGACAAAAAAATCCATGGTATAGGTACGATGTACATTGCATTTCTCTTGAAGAAACTTATTTTCACTTTTTACCCTACTTTTTTGTCGAATTTTGTTGGCTCGCGCGACCTCAAAGACGGCTCCTGGCCGGAATCGGCCTCACTATGCCACGCTAATTTGCTCTAACGTCGCATACTTATCAGTTCCGTTCGACGTCACGATAACTTCGACCAAAACGCCACCACTGACATGTTTGACAGGAATGACACATTCGACTAACGCGAAGAGATTGGGAGCGTTCGGGGCGAAGAATTTCACTTCATAGCCGAGTTCAAGTTTATATGCTAAACCGGAAGCGCCAATCTGTTCTAAACACTCTTTTAGGTCCTCCTGAATAGCTGCAGCTGGTTCCCGGCCAAGTGCAGTAGCATATCCAAAGCGAGAAGCCAAGGTGGTTATGTCCCCGGAACACAGAAGGCGAACGGCATCATGCCCAACGGCCTTCAGTGCCGCGTCATCAACGTCTTGATTACTTATCTGCACTCTTGAGTACCCTTATATGACCGGCGGCTTCTGGCCGAGAGACGCCTACGACACAGTCAGCGGCTTAATTTCAGCCACATAATTCCGAAGTTTTCCGTGGCTATGGTAATTCAAGAAATCCGACATGTCCGGCGTCAGTTCAAGTTTCGCTGCCGTCGTCCAAAACCGTCGCTCACCGAGTAGAGGAATTAGCCCTTGCATGAGGCCATAGCTACAGTTATGTTTCCCTAATAACAGCCACCCTTCAAGTAGCTGTACCACGTCCTCTATCGGGAGCTGCGAGGAACGCGTGAGAGAAATTGCGTATCTGTAATTATGGCCGAAAAGTTCGTTAATAAACGCCAATCGTTCTGTCACTGGGCGCGACCGTAGCCACCTACGAAGCTCAGTATCGTCCTGTCCAATGCCTGACCGACGCGCAAAATTCTCCGGCAAAAATTCTTTATCAGTCATCTCACTTAGACCTTCATCTACTCGGTCGCCTATGGGGCCACTTGTGGCCGTTATAAGACGGTACCTGTATCCGCCAACACCGAAAATTTCCGCCATCCGCCAGGTGGGTCCCAGTCCCCCTCGCCGTCGAATTGTCTCGAATCTGCTGCATGCAGAAGCACTCCGTCAATTCCTAGATTTTCCCGTATCCAAAGCAACTCACCCGTCCTCGAGAACGCTAGCGCCTCTGAGGCGGATGTAACGAGTATGGAAAATTTTGTGGGAAGATTTTCGAAATCGCTACCATCGTATATACGGCCGAAATAGCCATCGAGTCGATGGCCAGTTACCTCACCAGCCTTTGCATCCAAAATAAATACATATCGACCAAAGCCAATAAACACGAGGCTGGCTATACATCGAACGTCTTGGAAGCACGAGGCTCCGGCGTTGGATAGCACGTTCACTCGGGTTCGTAGACCTTCATCATCGAAAATGGCAACGCTTGTGGCAACGGTAGTGTCTGCCCCGTCACCGCCAACAGTAATGACTCGGTCGTATTGTCCTTCATCGAATTTGTCCGTGAAATGAATTTCCATATTTTAATTTTATAGGTCACGGTCCGCTGTTGGCCGGTTTGAGCCGTTAAAGCCGCCACCATGATTTTTTTCGAGTGAACTGCATCAGTGGTATTTTTTCCGGAGCCAACTGCGTGGGGTCTATAAACCCTTCAAGCTGGTAGCCAAACAACGAAAGTAAAGCTGCTTCGCCTAGTTCTAGCGGATGAAATGGGAATGGGTAGTCGTCATCTTCTTCCTCGGGATCCAAAGCAGGATGCTCACCGTTCCAGTAGGGCTCCTCGAAAGTTAGCCTGTCTCCCGTGTTCTCCAATATACCGCTGTCCGGCGACAAACTAAGTGAACGCTGCAGTTTCCCGTCCTTCCACACCGCATATGCGAACCAATCAACGGAGCTGTGCATCGCGTGCAAATAAACAGAGTGACCTGGCCAGGCATCAATGAATTTAGCTGGCAGCTGCGAAGGAAGGTCGATGCCAAACTCTTTGGCCGCAACTATGGTGAGCCCAGGGAAGCATCCAACAACCAACTTATCATCAGCTGGGCAGGTGAACGACAAATCTCCGTCACCTGAAGGCGTTATCTTCTCAGGCGAAAATAACTTCTTCGCAAATTCGCTTGTAGCCGCTTGATCAAGTATGGGATTGCTTTTTAAGATCTCTTCGGGATTGCCTTTGCTATAAACGAGCATCCAAGTCTTCGCACCCATTAAATTCCTTTATTTTTGTCCGTCTGCTGCTGGCCGGTTGCTGAAGCGGCTAAACTGTCACTTATTCGTTGTCTCTCACGTTGCCAACCAGTCCAATATCAGCGACTCCGGCCTCTTGCGCGGCTTCCATCGCAGCCTTAACTTGTTGATAACTAGTATTCTTGTCTGGCAGGAACTGAACTCGTTTCACTTTCTTCGAAATTAAAGCAGCGGCAAGCGATTGTCGAGAGGTGTAGGTTTCGCCATCAACCTTAAACTCAAAGCTGGAAATCGCGATTTCAGTCCGCTTTTCTTCGATTGCGCACCCCGAAATTAAAATCAAAGCCATTAGGGAAATTTTCACTCCTAAGCGCATTTTTTTAACTCCCTAATTGCGTACTAGCTCGCTTCAAGATTGTCCGGTAATAGCCGGTTTCAGCTCCGGTTTAAACACACGGCTCCGCGACTATCTTGCCGCCAACTATATGCTCCGAGCATCCGCTTGGCATAGGCAATGTCGGTGCACAGATGCCTGGCTTCACCGCCTTGTTCTTCACGGGAGTGCAGTCACCTTGGCACTCGTTATCATCAGAACATGTCTTACCCGAGTCACCGGTTTCGATTGCACAAAAATAGAACTGGCCCATTGGGAAAAGAATCCATTTCCCACCTCGCTCAATACACTGCTGCTTATTCTTAGCTTGCTTCAGCTTTTCGACTATTCTTGACTCGCTCGCCGAACTGCTCAGCGTGAATAGCGCTACTATGGTTAATAGAATACTTCGAATCCTCATGCAATTTACTCACAAAAATTGGAGCCCCGTTCGACAATCCAACTCCGTCTGCTTCTGGCCGTTTTGAGAAGCTCGGTAAATGCCTATCATTCGGGTTCGGCGTAGCCTTCAGCAGCGCTTTCACCTTTTTCCAGATTCACTTTAAAATGAATGCCAATTGTCATCGAAACACCAGCCTTCACTTTTCAAGTTATCCGCCATAATTTCCAGATTTCTAAAGCCAACCCACGAGAGGCGCGGAGTCCGCTCAATTGTTTTGGGACCACTCCACATCGAAAAATCTACGCCGCTACTCATCAGAACGTTGACATCATTACCTACATATGCAATCGACAATTTTTTCTACAGTCCAAGGACTGGCATTGAAAATAAAAATTTCCTAAAGCGGCTGTGGATCACTTAGTTTCTTAAATTTTGATCGTCCGCGATTAATTGTATCGTCTTCGTTCCATGAAAATCCTGACTTAACTGAATATACTGCACCTTCTAAATCAGTATAAAAAAGTAATGCGTACGACTTTAGCAACTTCTTCTACGGTTTTTTATCTGGAAGCGCCATATTTTCTCCAATGCACTGGTCATCTGATAGCCTATTTCAATTCGGCTATCTGGTAATGGCCGAAAGCTGAAGGCTATCGTAAATCATCAAAAGTCCGAGTAAACTCGGGCAATGACATAAGGTTGGATTTTTCCTTGTATTCCAGCTCAGATAGTGGACCTTTAACAGTAACACTTGGGTCCACATACTTCGCATCTTTTTTACGGTCCAAGATGAAATAATTAGTGACGGCTTTGTTACCCGATGGATGTTGCTTCGCTACGATGAAGTTCTCATTCCAGCCAACCGAAAATACCATCTCAGGGATGCGTCCAATACAAGTATCTTCTTCTTTCAACTCATAACAAACACTCATTTCTTCTGTGATGTCTATGGCCGACAAGCGGTAAGGGCCAGTGATTTTTTCATCAAATACGACGGTTTGCCAGCAACCAACAAGCTGCGTCAACAGCAGTAGAATGAGCAAGATAGTCTTTTGCATCGTTTTTTTCACTGTCCGGTTCTGGCCGATACCAGACCAAGCCCTTTCCTATCCGCCCAGACTGCCCTTGTCAGTCTGGGAAATTATTTAAACACGTAAGCGGCCACGGCTGCCAATGTTCAGGACTGACGTTCCCCCCTCTCCGGCTCGAGCTGTTTGCGGACACGATAGCTTGGTGCCAGCAGTTTGTATTGCAGGCGTTGCTTGAACTCGGCTTCGCGCTGCTGCCAGGTCGGCGCGCGGGCCTTCGGCGCCGGCAGCACGGTCGGCTCGCCGTTCATCTTCAACTCGGCGACCGGGGCGTCACCGGCGTCATCCTTGTTGTCGGTGTAGTGGATGCGGCCCTGGGCGTCGGCCCATTTGTAGATCTGGGCGTGGCCGCTGGCGCAGGCGCACAGCAAGGCGATGGTGAGCAGGGTCCGGGACATGATGGGTTGTTCTCATGGAGAATCGACCCGCCGATTGTACGAAAAAGTTCTGCCGAGAAATCTATTGAAATGTCACCACTATTGCAGCAATACCACAGCGCCGCGCGCGATCGAGTGCACCACGGCCATCACGTCCCAGTTGGTGAGGCGGATGCAGCCGTGCGACTGGGTCTTGCCGATCTTGCCCGGCTCGGGCGTACCGTGAATGCCGTAGTGTTCCTTGCTCAGCTCGATCCATGCGACGCCGACCGGGTTGTTGGGGCCGGCCGCGAGGCGGGCCTTGGCGTCGCCGGCCTTGGCGTCCCAGAACAGCTTGGGGTTGTAGCGGTACTCGGGATTGGTGGCCACGCCGCGCACCTGCCAGCGGCCTTCGGGCAGCGGGTCGTGCTTGCTGCCGGTGCTGGCAGGGAATTGCGCGAACGGCATGCCGCCCGCGTCGAGCAGGGTCAGCGTGCCGTCGTGGGCGTCGACCAGGATCGAGCTGGCCTTCGGCAACGGCTTGGCGGCGGCCACGTTGGGCACGGTCAGCTGGGTGCCGGCGCGCGTGAGCGATTTGCCAGGGTTGAGGCGGCGCAGCAGGTCGGGGCTGCTGTGGAAGCGCTCGCCCAGCGCCTCGGCCAGGCTGACGTAGCCCAGCGCCGGCAGCTTGGACTTGGCCATCATGCCGGCCGGGATTGGTGCGTACGGGCCGGCGACGTCCTGCGCGGTGACGGTGTAGGTGTCGAGCACGGGCGCCTGGTCGCGCTCCAGTTCGGTCCAGGTGGCGGCATCGACCACGCCGGTCAGCGGCAGCTGGTGCAGTTTCTGGAAACCGATTATGGCCTTGCGCATATTGCTGCCGTAGGCGCCGTCCATTTCGCCGGACGAGAAGTGCGCGCGGTCCAGCAGCACTTGTGCCCGTAGAACCTGATCGCCCTTGGCGTGCGGGCCGACGGTGGCGGCCTGGGCGATGCCGGCCGTCGCCAGCGCTATTGCAAAAAACAAGACTCTCAAACCAGAACTCGACTGACGATGTGGGCGCCTATTCTAGCTCAAGCCCGCTCGCTGCGGCGCTTGTAAAAACGCAGGATGGCGTTGGCGGAATCGTCGACCAGCACCCTGCCCCACCACGCGGCGTACCAGTTGAAATTGGTGCTGACGCGGTAGCTGACCACGATGTCGAGCCGGGTACCGCCGGCCTCGGGTTGCAGGCGGTAGGAGGTGTCGACCAGGTCGAAGTAGCGGCCGCCGATCAGCACGTGGTCGTCCAGCGCGCCGGCCGGGAAGGAGTCGGGCTTGAAGTCGTAGGTCCATTTGATGTAGCGGTTTTCTTCCCAGGCCGTGATCGGCTCGTCGAAGCGCACATCCTTGTCCCAGCGCAGCTTGCGCACGCGGCCGGCGGCGCCTGGCTGGGTGACGGCCTCGATCGGATACGGCACGCCAATCATGTAGGCCAGGCCGCCGCTCATCTCGGCCGGCTGGATGTCGACCGCGTGATTGATCAGTCCCCACACCACTTCCGGCCTGGCGGCGATGTGGATGGTCTCGGTCGACTGGCTGATTTGCTGCGGCAGCGCCACGTGGGTTTCGGCGTAGCCGCTCAGCAAAGGCAGCATCAGCAGCGCGTTCATCGAGCTGGATTTGAACTTGACGTTGCGGATCAGGACCAGCCCGAGCAGGCCGCCCAGCGAAGCGCTGATCATAAAAATCGGCAGGGCCATGACGATGCAGATCGAACCTTCGATCAGCAGCAAGGCGGTGCCGCCGACGAAGGCAAACATCGGCGCCCAGGGCGCAAGGATCGCATAGCCATACTCCGGCGCGTCATCGCGCGCAGCGTAGACGGTGTAAATACCAAGCACCAGCGGCACCAGCACCACAAAGGAAGTCAGCATCGGCCCGCTTGCGGCACCCATGTATTCGGTGTGGAAGAAAGGCGCAAACCCGAACACCACGCGCATCAACAAACCGTAGGCCGCGCCAAAGGCAAATAGATAGAGTTTTTTCATGGACGGTTTACGACGATTCCAGTTGTTGTGCGACTTCCCAGCTGTGGCCGGCGGGGTCGACGAAGTTTGCGGTGCGCATGCCCCATGGGCGGTTGACGGGGCCGGCGAGCAGCGTCACGCCGCGTTGTCGCAGGTGCGCGCAGACCGCGTCCACGTCCGGCACCCAGATGCTGAGCTGGAAGCGCGAGCCCGCCTCACGCGGCGCCACCACGCCCGGCGCGATGATCTCCGGCGCGCTGCCCGTGTGCAGCAGGTTGACGATCAGCGTGTCGAACTTGAGCGCGGCCGATACCGCGTCCTCATACACAACCGGCGCGCCGAACACGTCGACGTAGAACGCCTTGGCCGCCGCCACGTCCTCGACGAACAGGCTGATGGCGCTGATATGGTTCAAAGGATTTGTCATGGGTCTAGTCCGGTTTCCGGTATCGCTGCACGAAGGTGCCGAGGTGGCCGCGATGGGCGTCCAGCCAGCTCCACAGCGCTTCGACCTGCGCAGGATGGGCGCGGTAGTAGCTGGCGTTGAAGGCCAGCCACAGCCGCGTGTTGATCAGCGGCTGCGGCAGCTGCACCACCACGCCGCGATAGCGCTTCAAGGTGGCGGCCAGGTGCTCGGGCTTGACCAGGTTGACCACCACGCCGTCCACCCGGCCCAGCTTGAGCTTCTCGATGTTGCGCTCCAGGTCGCGGGCGCCGTCGTCCACGGTCAGGCCGGATTCACGCAGGCGGGCGTTGGAGCTGCTGCCCTGCGTCGCGCCCAGCACCTTGCCGCGAAAATACTCGCCGGGATTGGTGCTGGCCGGGAGTTTGTCACTGGCGCGCACCAGCACCACCAGCGTGTTGTGCAGCGCTCGGTTGAGGTCGACGTTGCCGTCCTTGTCGCGCGGCAGCGCCACCGACGGCGCGTAGCTGGGCAACTCGCCCAGCGGCGTCATGTCGATGTCGCCCGCCTCCAGCGCCACGCGCAGCCGCGCCACCGGCAGGCGCACCAGCGTGGGCGGGCAGTTGAAGCCGGATTCCATGACGGCGCTGCGGATCAGGTCGACCGCCGCGCCGGGCGGTTCGGGCACCTGCTCGCCCTCTCCGATCCAGTATGGCGGACGGTTCTGGTCCATATAACCAACCCGCAACGGCGTGCAGGCGCCGGCGCCGTGCGCTACGGGGGCAAGCGTGGCCAACATCAGCAATATGCCAGCGCGAATCGCCATGCGTGATCAGTTTTCGGGAGGTTTAGGAGCAAGTGGCGGCGGCGCTGCGGCCTGGCCCTTGCCGACGATCTGGATGAAGATTTCGTTTTGCTTGATCATGCTGAGCTCGTAGCGAGCACGCTCCTCCACCGCGCCGGTGCCGTCCTTGAGGTCGCGCACTTCGGAGTCGAGCTTGGCGTTGCGGGCGATCAGTTCCGCGTTTTTCTTGTGGGCGGTGTCGACCTGCCCTTCGAAGTCCTTCACGCGCAGCCATCCCCCCTTCCCCAGCCAGAGCGGGTACTGGATCAACAGCAGCAGGGCTGCCAGTGCGAGGGTGATCAGGCGCATGGAGTCGACAGCGGCCGGAACGGGTCCGGCCGCGCTTGCTAAATTACTTCAGATTATAGAACGCGTCGCGGCCTGGGTAGGAAGCGATATCGCCCAGGTCTTCCTCGATGCGCAGCAGCTGGTTGTACTTGGCCATGCGGTCCGAACGCGACATCGAGCCGGTCTTGATCTGCAGGGCGTTCAGGCCAACGGCGATATCGGCGATGGTCGAATCCTCGGTCTCGCCCGAACGGTGCGAGATCACGGCGGTGTAGCCGGCGCGCTTGGCCATCTCGATGGCGGCGAAGGTTTCGGTCAGGGTGCCGATCTGGTTGATCTTGATCAGGATCGAGTTGGCGATGCCTTTCGAGATGCCTTCCTTCAGGATCTTGGTGTTGGTGACGTACAGGTCGTCGCCGACCAGCTGCACCTTCTTGCCCAGTTCCTTGGTCAGGATCGCCCAGCCGTCCCAGTCGCCTTCGTGCATCGCGTCCTCGATCGAGATGATCGGGTACTTGTCGCACCAGGTCGCCAGCAGGTTGGTGAACTCGGTGGCGGTCAGGCTCAGGCCCTCGCCTTCCAGCTCGTACTTGCCGTCCTTGTAGAACTCGGAAGCTGCGCAGTCCAGGCCGATGGCGACCTGGGTGCCTGGCTCGTAGCCGGCTTCTTCGATCGCCTGGATGATCAGCTTGATCGCTTCTTCATGGTTGGCCAGCGATGGCGCGAAACCACCCTCGTCGCCCACGGCGGTGCTCAGGCCCTTCTTGTGCAGGATCTTCTTCAGCGTGTGGAACACTTCGGCGCCGTAGCGGACCGCTTCCTTGAACGACGGTGCGCCCACTGGAATGATCATGAATTCCTGGATGTCCAGGTTGTTGTCGGCGTGCGCGCCGCCGTTGATCACGTTCATCATCGGCACTGGCAGCTGCATCGCGCCCGAACCGCCGAAGTAGCGGTACAGCGGCAGGCCGGCTTCTTCAGCGGCGGCCTTGGCCACGGCCATCGACACGGCCAGCATGGCGTTGGCGCCCAGGCGGGCCTTGTTCTCGGTGCCGTCCAGGTCGATCAGGGTGCGGTCCAGGAAGGCTTGCTCATTGGCGTCCAGGCCCATGATGGCTTCCGAGATTTCGGTGTTGATGTTTTCGCAGGCTTGCAGCACGCCCTTGCCGAAGTAACGCTTCGGATCGCCGTCGCGCAGCTCGATCGCTTCGCGCGAACCGGTCGACGCGCCCGACGGCACGGCGGCGCGGCCCATCACGCCCGATTCCAGCAGCACGTCGCATTCGACGGTAGGATTGCCGCGCGAGTCAATGATTTCACGTCCGATGATGTCAACAATAGCACTCATGTCATTCTCCAAAGTTAGGCGATGCGAAGTCGCTACGCGTTCTGATGCGCGTTGCGGACGAAATAACGGGGATTGTACCCGGCGCGCGGGCGCCACTCATACGGAAACCCGTACGCCAGGTATGCTGCATTAGTTGAAGCTGCTTTCGAGGAAGCCGGCTTTCTTGGTGATGCGGTCCAGCTCGATCAGCGTGGACAGCAACTCCTTCATGCGACCCAGCGGCACGGCGTTCGGGCCGTCCGACAGGGCTTCTGCAGGGTTGGGATGGGTTTCCATGAAGACGCCGGCCACGCCCACGGCCACGGCCGCGCGCGACAGCACGGGCACCATCTCGCGCATGCCACCGGACGAGGTGCCGTTACCGCCTGGCAGTTGCACCGAGTGGGTGGCGTCGAACACCACCGGGCAGTTCGATTCGCGCATGATGGCCAGCGAACGCATGTCCGAGACCAGGTTGTTGTAGCCGAAGGAGGCGCCGCGCTCGCAGGCCATGAAGTTGTCTTCGTTCAGGCCCTTGGCGCGGGCGGCCAGGCGGGCTTTGTCGATGACGTTCTTCATGTCGTGCGGGGCGAGGAACTGGCCCTTCTTGATGTTGACCGGCAGGCCCGATTCCGCGCAGGCGACGATGAAGTCGGTCTGGCGGCACAGGAAGGCCGGGGTTTGCAGCACGTCGACCACCGCCGAGACTTCGGCGATTTCGTCGATCGAGTGCACGTCGGTCAGCACCGGCACGCCCAGCTCGCGCTTGACGTCGCCCAGGATCTCCAGGCCCTTGTCGCGGCCGGGACCGCGGTACGATGTACCGGAGGAACGATTGGCCTTGTCGAACGAGGACTTGTAGATGAACGGGATGCCCAGCGCGGCCGTCATTTCCTTCAGCGCGCCGGCGGTGTCGAACGCCATCTGGCGCGATTCGATCACGCAGGTGCCGGCGATCAGGAAGAACGGCTGGTCGAGGCCAACGTCAAATCCGCAGAGTTTCATGCCGCATCTCCTTGCAGTGCATCGGCGACAGCGTGCAGGCGGTTGCCGCCGGCGGCCTTGTGGGCCAGTGCTGCCTTGATGTAGGACGTGAACAGCGGATGGCCGTCACGCGGGGTCGATTTGAATTCAGGGTGGTACTGCACGCCCATGTACCAGGGGTGCGCGTTCTCGCCGGTGCGCGGCAGTTCCATGATTTCGCACAGGTCTTCGGTCGGGGTGCGCGCCGCGACCACCAGGCCGGCCGCTTCCACGCGCGGCAGGTAGTGGTTGTTGGCTTCGTAGCGGTGGCGGTGACGCTCGGTGACCACCGCGCCGTAGATTTCCGAAGCCAGCGTGCCCGGCTTGATGGCGCAGGTCTGCGCGCCCAGGCGCATGGTGCCGCCCAGGTCGGAGTTCTCGTCGCGCTTCTCGACCTTGCCGTCCTGGCCTTGCCATTCGTCGATCAGGGCGACCACGGGCTGCGAGGTTTCCAGGTCGAACTCGGTGGAGTTGGCGGCGGTCAGGCCGGCCTTGTGGCGGGCGTATTCGATCAGCGCCACCTGCATGCCGAGGCAGATGCCCAGGTAAGGGATCTTGTTCTCACGGGCGAACTGGGCGGCCATGATCTTGCCTTCCACGCCGCGCTTGCCGAAGCCGCCCGGTACCAGGATGGCGTCGTACTTGCCCAGCGCGGCGCAGCCGGTGGTCTCGATCTCTTCCGAGTCGATGTACTCGATGTTGACCTTGCATTCGTTGTGGATGCCGGCGTGGCGCAGCGCTTCGGTCAGCGACTTGTACGACTCGGTCAGTTCCACATACTTGCCGACCATGCCGATCGACACTTCGGTCTTCGGATGTTCCAGCGTGTAGATCAGGCGGCTCCAGACCGACAGGTCGGCCGGGGCCGGGTTCAGGTCCAGCGCTTCGCAGATGATCGCGTCCAGGCCCTGGTCGTGCAGCATCTGCGGCACTTTGTAGATGGTGTCGACGTCCCACACGGAGATCACGGCCTGCTCTTCGATGTTCGAGAACAGCGAGATCTTGGCGCGTTCGTCTTCCGGGATGGCGCGGTCGGCGCGGCACAGCAGCGCGTTCGGCGAGATGCCGATCTCGCGCAGCTTCTGCACCGAGTGCTGAGTCGGCTTGGTTTTCAGTTCACCGGCGGAGGCGATGAACGGCACCAGCGTCAGGTGGACGAAGGCGGTGTTCTTGCGGCCGGCGCGCAGGCTCAGCTGACGAGCGGCTTCCAGGAACGGCAGCGATTCGATGTCGCCCACGGTGCCGCCGATTTCGCACAGCGCCACGTCGTAGCCTTCGGCGCCACGGCGGATGTAATCCTGGATTTCGTTGGTGATGTGCGGGATCACTTGCACCGTCTTGCCCAGGTACTCGCCGCGGCGTTCCTTGCGGATCACCGATTCGTAGATCTGGCCGGTGGTGAAGTTGTTCACCTTTTTCATCCGGGTGGAAATGAAGCGCTCGTAGTGGCCGAGGTCGAGGTCGGTTTCCGCCCCGTCGTCGGTGACGAAGACTTCACCGTGTTGCATAGGGCTCATCGTGCCAGGATCGACGTTGATGTACGGGTCGAGCTTGAGCATGGTGACTTTGAGGCCGCGCGATTCGAGGATCGCGGCGAGAGAGGCGGCGGCAATCCCTTTACCAAGGGAAGACACGACGCCGCCAGTGACGAAGACAAATTTGGTCATTGCAGATGGTGCCGAACGGCACGTGCGGGAAATTGAAATTATACCCTAAAAGATGCGATTCTTCACCTTCCTGCCCGGAAAAATCCACGCCCGGGCGTGCCCGCCCCTGGCCGTGCCCATGCGCTCCCACTGTGCTGCACCGTACAGACCGCCCTGTCCAGCCGGTCAAAAATGATGCCTCATTGATAATCTGGGAGGTCAAAATGAACTACGAAGAACTCGATGCCCTGGGCATGTATGTGGACCACGGCCACAAGGGCCCCGGCCCGGAACTGATGGGCGCCGACACGCTGATCGGCAACCACGTCCACAACCTGAAAAACGAGCACCTGGGCGAGATCAAGGAAATCATGCTCGACATGCGCACCGGCGGCATCGCCTACGCGGTGATGTCGTACGGCGGCGTGTTCACGCTGGGCGAAAAACTGTTCGCCGTGCCCTGGGAGGCGCTGGCGCTGGACACGATCAACAAGCGCTTCACGCTGAACCTGGACAAGGAGCGCATTGAAAACGCCCCGGGTTTCGATTCCGACCACTGGCCCGACATGGCCAACCAGACCTGGGCCAGCCAGATCCACACCTACTACGGCACCAGCGGCAACCGCGCCGCCGGCCTGCGGCGCTGATCAGCAGAAATCGCGGCTGACGGTCGGCAGCCGTCCCAGCAGGTGGGACATGTCGACCAGCCGCTTGGCGACCAGGTGGCGCACGATGCCCTCCTGCTGCCAGACGCCGTACACCCCCAGCAGCGGCGCGCCCAGCACCTCGCGCCGCTGCTGCTCGACCAGCGCCGGCCAGATGATGACGTTGACGCTGCCGGTCTCGTCCTCGATGGTGATGAACAGCACGCCCTTGGCCGTGCCCGGACGCTGGCGCACCGTGACCATGCCGCAGCCGCGCGCCAGCATGCCGTTGGTGTAGGTGTTGAGCGTGGAGGCCGGCATGAAGCGATGTTCCAGCAGCTTGGGCCGCAGCAGCGCCAGCGGATGGCGGCCCAGCGTCAGCCCGTGCGAGCGGTAGTCGCCCAGGATGTCCTCGCCCTCGGTCGGCGGTTTGAGCTCGGGCTGGTCCTCGACCGGCGTGGTGGGGCGCAGCAAATCCTTGTCCGGCATGGCGCCGACCGCCTGCCACAGCGCTTGCCGCCGGTTGCCGGCCAGCGCCTGCAGCGCGTTGCCGGCGGCCAGCACCTGCAGGTCGTGACGGTCGAGGTCGGCGCGCCGCGCCAGGTCGGCCACGCTGGCGAACGGCCGCAGCGCGCGCTCCCGCTCGATGCGCTGGGCCGCCTCCTCCCGCATGCCCTTCATCAACGACAAGCCCAGCCGCACGGCCGGCTGGTTGCGCTTGCCCACCCGCTCCTCCAGCGAGGTATCCCAGCCGCTGACGGTGACGTCGATCTCGCGCACCTGCACGCAGTGGCGTTTAGCGTCCTGCACCAGCTGCGACGGGCTGTAGAAACCCATCGGCTGGCTGTTGAGCAGCGCGCACAGGAAGGCGGCCGGCTCGTGGCATTTGAGCCAGGAACTGGCATAGGTCAGCAGCGCGAAGCTGGCGGCGTGCGATTCGGGGAAGCCGTATTCGCCGAAACCCTTGATCTGCTCGCAGATGGCGGCGGCGAAGGTTTCGTCGTAGCCGCGCTCGCGCATGCCGTCCATGATGCGTTGCTGGTATTTATCGACCCCGCCCTTGCGCTTCCACGCGGCCATGGCGCGCCGCAGCTGGTCGGCCTCCCCCTCGCTGAAGCCGGCGGCGATGACGGCGATCTGCATCACCTGCTCCTGGAAGATGGGCACGCCCAGTGTGCGCTTGAGCGCTTCATCCAGCCCCGGCGGAGAATCGATCAGCTTGGGGTTCATGCGCCGTTGCAGATACGGATGTACCATGCCGCCCTGGATCGGCCCCGGCCGCACCAGCGCGACCTCGATCACCAGATCATAGAATTCCTTGGGCCGCAGGCGCGGCAGCATGCTCATCTGCGCACGCGATTCGATCTGGAACACGCCGATGGTGTCTGCCTCGCACATCATGGCGTAGGTGGGCTTGTCTTCCTTGGGAATGTCCTGCATGCGAAACGGCGCGCCACGCTGTGCGCCCACCAGCGCCAGCGCGCGCCGCAACGCCGACAGCATGCCCAGCGCCAGCACGTCCACCTTCATCAAGCCCAGCTCTTCAAGATCGTCCTTGTCCCACTGGATCACGCAACGCCCTTCCATCGTGGCGGCCTCGATCGGCACCAGCCGCGATAGCTTCTCGTGCGAGATGACGAAGCCGCCCGGGTGCTGCGACAGATGGCGCGGGAAGCCCAGCAAGGCGATCGCCAGCGCGGCCCACTGCTGGGCCAGCTGCGATTCCGGGTCCAGCCCGCACTCGGCCAGCCGGCCCAGCAGGTCGTGGCGGCTGTCGAACCAGTGGTGCGCCTTGGCCACCTTCTCGACGATGGCCAGGTCCACGCCCAGCGCCTTGCCGCTGTCGCGCAGCGCGCTCTTGGGCCGGTAGCTGATGACGACGGCAGCCAGCGCGGCGCGGTCGGCGCCGTATTTTTTGTAGATGTACTGGATCACTTCCTCGCGCCGCTGGTGCTCGAAGTCGACGTCGATGTCGGGCGGCTCGTTGCGCTCCCGGGAAATGAAACGCCCGGTCAGCATGTTGCTGCGCTCGGGATCGACCTCGGTCACGCCGAGGCAGTAGCAGACCACCGAGTTGGCCGCAGATCCCCTGCCCTGGCACAGGATGTCCTGCGAGCGGGCGTAGCGGACGATATCGTAGACCGTCAGGAAGTACGGCTCGTATTTCAGCTCGCGGATCAGGTCCAGCTCCTTCTCGATTTGCCCGCGCACCTTGGCGGACACGCCGGCCGGGAAGCGTCCCTGCGCGCCGGCATAGACCTCCTGCCGCAGATAGCTGCCCGGCGTGTGGCCCGGCGGCACCAGCTCGTGCGGGTATTCGTAGCGCAGCTCGCTCAGGCTGAACTTGCATTGTTGAAGAACGTTCAGCGTTTCGGCCAGCGCCTGCGGCGGATACAGGTTGGCCAGCCGCAGCCGCGAGCGCAGGTGCTGTTCGGCGTTCTGCGCCAGCGCATAGCCGCACTCGGCCACCGGCTTACCGACGCGCACCGCGCACAGGGTATCGAGCAGCGGCTTGCGCGAGCGCACGTGCATGCACACGTGGCCCAGCGCCACCACCGGCATGCCGTGCTGCAGCGCCACCTCGTCGATGCTGAGGCGGTGCGCCTCGTCCAGCGCGCGCTGCAGCAGGTTCAGTCCCATCCAGCTACGGCCGGGAAACGTCACCTCCATCCACGCCGCCTGCGCGTGCAGGCGGTCGACGTCGTCCGGCTGGAAGGCCGGGTAATGCGGCAGCAGGATCATCAGGCAACCGGGCAAGCCCTTCAGGTGGGCGTAGGCCGGCGGCGGCGCGGCCAGGTCGGCCGGCGTCAGCAGGTAGCTGCCCTTGGCGACGCGGTTGCGCCCTATCGTGATGAGCTCGCAGAGATTGCCGTAACCCTCGCGGTCCTG
This sequence comes from Duganella vulcania, assembly GCF_009857655.1. Taxonomy (NCBI): domain Bacteria; kingdom Pseudomonadati; phylum Pseudomonadota; class Betaproteobacteria; order Burkholderiales; family Oxalobacteraceae; genus Duganella; species Duganella vulcania. The sequence continues at coordinate 38,020 of NZ_WWCX01000014.1, read as the reverse complement.
CGCCAGCGCCAGCAGCGACAGCGCCTGGCTGCCGTCCGGGTTCTTCAGGTGGAAATGGCTGCCGATCACCAGCGGCAGGTTGGCATCCTTGGCCTGGGCGTGAGCGCGCACTACGCCGGCCAGTGAGCATTCGTCGGTGATGGCCAGGCCGGCGTAGCCCAGCTGAGCGGCGCGCGCGACCAATTCCTCGGCGCTGGACGCGCCTTGCAGGAAGGAGAAATTGGTCATGCAGAACAGCTCTGCATAGGCCGGCAAGATGGTGCTCATGGCGATGTACTGTGTTTTTATACAGTATAATACACCTGCGCGGCCATGTCGTCGCCCCTCTAAGTAGTACTACGCAGCGCATGGCGCCACGTGGCGCGGTAAAACAACACTCAATAAAGTTTGATCGAGAAATTGTCGAAAACGCCATGTCCTGATGAGCAATTTGACTAGAATCAAATTTTTCACGGGAGAGAAAACTTGTTCGCCACCACGCCACTTCGTAATGCCGTACTGCTTAGCCTGTACGGCGCAGCCGCCCTGAGCCTCGCACCCTCCGCCTTCGCACAGACCGCGCCGGAAGCCAAAGCCGACTCCGCCATCCAGTCGGTCAGCATCGTCGGGTCGCGCCGTGCGACCAGTTCCTCCACCGACACCGTGGTGCCGGTCGATATCATTCCGATGAGCAAGTCCACAGAACAAGGCGGCCAGTTCGACCTGGCGCAAACGCTGACTTATATCTCGCCATCGTTCAACTCGACCCGCCAGAGCGGCTCCGACGGCGCCGACCTGGTCGATTCGGCCGCGCTGCGCGGCCTCGGTTCCGACCAGACCCTGGTGCTGGTCAACGGCAAGCGCCGCCACACCACCGCGCTGGTCAACCTGTTCGGCGCGCGCAACCGCGGCAACACCGGCACCGACATGAACACCATTCCGCTGCTGGCGATCAAGGACGTGCAGGTGCTGCGCGACGGCGCCGCAGCCCAGTACGGCTCGGACGCCATCGCCGGCGTGATGGACATCGGCCTGAAGAAAAGCAAGGGCTGCGAAGCGGTCGCCGGCTTCAGCGAATACTCCAAGCGCGATGGCAAGAACTACATGACCTCGGCCTACTGCGGCTTCGGCATCGGCAACGGCGGCACGCTCGGCATCACCGGCGAGTACCTCGACCGCGGCCGCTCCAACCGCGCCGACGCCGACAATCCGCGCATCATCGGCGACAGCAAGACCAAGAACCAGACCATCTACCTGAACGGCGAACTGCCAACCGTCGGCACCGGCAAGCTGTACTTCACCGCCGGCGGCCAGACCCGCGACGCCTCCAGCGCCGCCTTCGCGCGCGGCGGCGTCGGCTCCGACGACATCCCGAGCCGCAACTCGGCCGCGATGTACCCGAACGGCTTCGTCCCGTTCATCAACGCCGACATCGACGACCGCTACGCCATCCTCGGCCACCGCAGCATGGTGGGCGACTGGAACATGGACGTGTCTCAGACCTACGGCTACAACAAGATGAAGTACAACATCAGCCATACGATCAACGCCTCGATCGCCAACAAGGACTTGCTGGCCGGCGGCAAGGGCATCAGCCCGGACCATTTCGACGCGGGCGGCTTCTCGTTCCAGCAACTGACCACCAACCTCGACCTGAACCACTACTACGACGGCCTGGTCGGTGACGGCCTGAACGTCGCCTTCGGCGGCGAGTACCGCAGCGAGAACTACAAGATCTTCGCCGGCGAACCGGGCTCGTACAACGACGTCGACGGCGTCGGCTTCGGCGGCAACGCCGGCAGCCAGGGCTTCCCCGGCTTCCAGCCAGGCGACCAGGTCAACGCCAAGCGCCACAGCACCGCCGCCTACCTCGACCTGGAAGCTGACCTGAGCAAAATGGTCAAGCTGCAGGGCGCGGTGCGCTACGAGAAGTTCAGCGACTTCGGCTCCACCGTCACCGGCAAGCTGGCCGGCAGCGTGCGCGTGGCCGACAGCGTGCTGCTGCGCGGATCGGCCAGCACCGGCTTCCGCGCGCCGTCGCTGCAACAAGTTTATTTCTCGTCGACCTTCACCGACTTCATCGGCGGCGTGCCGACCGACGTGGTGCTGGCGCCGAACGGCGGCACCGTCGCCAACGCGGCCGGCATTCCGAAGCTGAAGGAAGAAAAGTCGACCAGCTTCACGCTGGGCACGACCTGGACGCCGAACGCCGCGCTGTCCGTGACGGCCGACCTGTACGACATCAAGATCAAGGACCGCATCGTGCTGTCGGGCCGCTTCAACGCCGACACCTATCCCGACCTGGCCGAGCGCCTGGCCAAGCTGGGCGTGGGCGAGGCGCAGTTCTTCGTCAACTCGGTCGACACCAAGACCAAGGGCCTGGACCTGACCGCGTCGCACAAGACCAACTTCGGCTCCAACAAGCTGACCACCTTCCTGGCGCTCAACGTCAGCAAGACCGAGGTGACCGGCATCCACGCGCCGGCTTCGCTGAAGGGCTTCGAGGACGTGCTGCTGTCGGAGAAGGAACGCCTGTACATCGAGCAAGGCGCGCCGCGCTCGAAGGCCACGCTGGGCTTCGACTACGTGACCGGCCCGTGGGAAAGCGACCTGAAGATCATCCACTTCGGTCCGCAGACGCTGGGCACCTTCGACGGTACCGCAGCTGGCGTGCCTAACCAGCACTACGAGTCGAAGACCTCGGCCGACCTGAGCTTCACCTACACCATCAACCAAAACATGAAGTTCACGTTCGGCGGCAACAACATCTTCAACGTCAAGCCGACCACCCAGAACGCCGACCAGACCGACAACGGTTTCAAGTATGAGAGCGTGCAGTTCGGCCTGAACGGCGCGTCGTACTTCGGCCGCCTGTTCGTCAAGTTCTAAGCTCTCGCGCGCGGAATCTTCCGCGCATGTAGACTAAGCCCCGAAAGTTGCTTGCAGCTTTCGGGGCTTTTTTATGTCGTCACGAAAGGTGGAAAATGTTTGAGATCAGCCAGCTGCGCTGTTTTGTCGCCGTGGCCGAGGAGCTGCACTTCAGCCGCGCGGCCGAGCGGCTGAACATGACGCAGCCGCCATTGAGCCGCCAGATCCGCCTGCTGGAACACAACGTCGGCGCCGAGCTCATCGAGCGCAACAGCCGCATGGTCCGGCTGACCGCCGCCGGCAAGGCTTTCCTGCCGGAGGCCGTTAGGATCCTTCGGCTGGCGCATGAGGCGGCGCTCACGGCGCGCCGTGCGGCCAAGGGCGAGCAGGGGCATCTCGCGATCGGCTTCACCTCGGCATCGGGCTACAGCCTGCTCCCCGAGGTGGTGCGGCGGCTGCGCGAGCACTGCCCCGGCGTCTCGCTGACGTTGAAGGAGCTGGTCAGCACGGCTCAGGTCGAGGCGCTCAACTCAGGCGAGCTGGACCTCGGCCTGATGCGTCCCCACACGCTCAACGCGGAACTCGAAACCATCCCGCTGGTGACCGAGTCGCTGATGCTGGCCATCCACGAGGACGACGCCGGCAACTGGCCGCTGGAGCCCACGCTGCAGAGCCTGCACGGCAAGCCGTTCGTGATGTACTCGCCGTTCGACGCGCGGCCGTTTCATCACATGCTCAGCGAGCGGTTCGCCAAGGCCGGCGTGGAGCCGGACATCGTCGAGCACGTCGGCCAGGTGCATACCATGCTGGCCCTGGTACGCGCCCGCCTGGGCGTCGCACTGATCGCCGAGGGCGCCGGGCGGCTGGGGTTCAACGGCCTGGTGATGCGGAAGATGGCGACCGAACCGGTGCACATGGTCTGCGTCCACCGGCGCGATAACGAAAACCCCGTGCTACGCGTCTTTAAACGCGAGGTGCTGCCAACTTTTCACGCTGACTGATCCCGCGCGGCGATTCATTATTTGAATTGCTGGCGACACTCTTTGGTTTGGTGATGCATGGATGCCAGTCCTATGATTGATTTGCAAGCCAATCATAAAAATCAAGGAGACAGCATGAAACTAGCGGCAGCTATTGTCCTCGCCCTGGGCGCAACCACGGCACACGCCCAGTCCAACGTCGCGATCTACGGCATCGTCGATGCCGCCATCGTTGGCGAACGCGGCGGCAGCGCCGGCAACCTCACCAAGGTCACCAGCGGCGCAGGCTCCGCTTCGCGCCTCGGCTTCCGTGGCACCGAGGACCTGGGCGGCGGCATGTCGGCGTTCTTCACGCTGGAAGCCGGCACCAAGATCGACACCGGCGAGATCGACGCGGCCGGCACCATATTCAACCGCCAGGCCTTCGTCGGCCTGAAAAGCGATCTCGGCTCGGTCGCCCTCGGCCGCCAGTACACGCCCTACCACACCACGCTGGTCAATATCGTCGACCCGTTCAGCACGGGTTACGCGGGCACCTCCAAGAACCTGTTCCCGGACTCCGGCACGAACGTCCGCACCAGCAATACGATCAGCTATGCCTCGCCGCGCGTGAACGGCGTCGATGGCGAACTGTCCTACAGCGCCGGCGAGCAGGCCGATATCCGCGCCGGCCGCCAGTTCGGCGGAGCGATCGGCTACGCCGCAGGTCGGTTGAGCGTGCGCCTGGCCTATAACAGCAAGAACTCCGACGTGGCCGCCAGCGGCAGCACGCCGGCGGTGGACCGCACCCTGGGCCGCAACACGCTGCTGGGCGCGAACTACAACTTCGGCTGGATCAAGGTCCATGCCGGCTACGGCATCGACAAGGGCTACAACGCCGCGCCGCTGGGCAACTCGAACAATCCGTATGGCGGCGTCAAGCCGACCGCCTCGACCGATGGCCGCGACTACCTGCTGGGCTTCAGCATGCCGGCCGGGACAGGTACCGTGCTGGGCTCGGTGATGCACAAGGACGACCGCACCAGCTTCAACCAGGACGCCAATGCCTGGGGCATCGGCTATCTGCATCCCCTGTCGAAACGCACCTCGCTGTACGCCGCATACGCCCACATCCGCAACAAGAACGGCGCCGGCTACACGGTCGCCAACAACACGGAAAGCGGCACCGGCAACACCGGCTACAACCTCGGCATGCGCCACACCTTCTAAACCGGCATAACAAGAGACAGGGCATACCGTGGAACAAGCTCAATTCACCAAGCCGCAAACGCGCAAGCGCTGGGTCATCCTGGCCATGCTGTTCGCGATCACCACCATCAACTACGCGGACCGCGCGACGATTTCGATCGCCGGGCCGGACATCAAAAAGGCGCTCGGCCTGGACGCGATCCAGATGGGCTTTGTGTTCTCGGCGTTTGCCTGGTCGTACGTGCTGGCACAGCTGCCGGGCGGCTGGCTGCTGGACCGCTTCGGCTCGAAGATCACCTACTTCTTCAGCATCTTCCTGTGGTCCACATTCACGCTGTTCACCGGCGCGGCGGGATTCGTGACCGGCGGCGCGGCGGTGGTGCTGCTGTTCGTGCTGCGCCTGCTGGTCGGCGCCGCTGAAGCGCCTTCGTTCCCGGGAAACAGCCGGATCGCCTCGTCGTGGTTCCCCACCCACGAGCGCGGCCTGGCCGCCGCCGTGTTCAACTCGGCGCAATACTTTGCCACGGTGCTGTTCGCGCCCATCATGGGCTGGCTGGTGCATTTCTTTGGATGGCAGAGTGTCTTCTTCGTCATGGGCGCCCTGGGCATCTTCATGGCGTTTGTCTGGCTGAAGACGATCTATGGTCCGAAGGACCACCCCGGCATCAGCGCCAGCGAGCTGCAGTACATCCAGCAAGGCGGCGCGCTGGTCGACCTGGAAAGCGGAGCGCACGCCGCCCAGCCCGCGCAGGTCAACACCCTGGCTTGCATCAAAGAGCTGCTCTGCAGCCGGATGCTGCTGGGCGTGTACATCGGCCAGTATTGCATCACCACGCTCACCTATTTCTTCCTCACCTGGTTCCCCGTGTACCTGGTGCAGGAGCGCCACATGACGATCCTGAAGGCCGGCTTTGTCGCCTCGCTGCCGGCCATTGCAGGCTTCCTGGGCGGCGTCAGCGGCGGCTGGCTGTCGGATCGCCTGAACAAGGCGGGCTATTCCCTGTCCGTGTCGCGCAAGCTGCCTATCGTGATCGGCATGGTGCTGTCGATGAGCATGATCGCCTGTAACTACATCGAGACCGACATGCTGGTGGTCGCCATCATGTCGCTGGCCTTCTTCGGCAAGGGCATCGGCGCGCTGGGTTGGGCGGTGGTGTCGGACACGTCGCCCAAGGAAGCCGGCGGCCTGAGCGGCGCCTTGTTCAACACCTTCGGCAACACCGCCGGCATCACCACGCCCATCGTGATTGGCTACATCGTGCAAAATACCGGTTCGTTCTCTGGCGCGCTGGTGTTTGTCGGCGCCAATGCCGCGATGGCCATCTTCAGTTATCTGTTCATTGTCGGCGATATCAAACGCGTCTCGCTGACCACTTCGCTGAACCCAATATCTCAACCACGCTAGAGCTTATTTATGAATCACATCGTCACCAACGCCCCGGTCGTCACCGACATGCGCGTCGTTCCCGTTGCCGGCCAGGACAGCATGCTGCTCAATCTCAGCGGCGCCCATGGTCCATGGTTTACCCGCAACATCCTGATCCTGACCGACAGCGCCGGCAACACCGGCCTGGGCGAGGTTCCCGGCGGCGAGAAAATCCGCCAGACCCTCGAGGACGCACGGCCGTTTGTCATTGGCAAAACGCTGGGCGACTACAACGCCGTGCTCAACACGATGCGCACCGCCTTCGCCGACCGCGACGCCGGCGGCCGCGGCCTCCAGACCTTCGACCTGCGCACCACCATCCACGCGGTGACGGCGATGGAGTCGGCGCTGCTCGACTTGCTGGGGCAGTTCATGAACGTGCCGGTCGCGGCCTTGCTGGGGGAAGGCTTGCAGCGTAACGCGGTCGAGATGCTGGGCTATCTGTTCTACGTCGGCGACCGCAACAAGACGCCGACGGCCTATCGCAGCGAGCCCGGCGCCGATGATGCATGGTTCAGGCTGCGCAACGAGGAAGCGCTGACGCCGGAAGCCATCGTGCGCCTGGCCGAAGCGACGCACGCGCGCTACGGCTTCAACGATTTCAAGCTGAAGGGTGGCGTGTTGTCCGCCGACGAGGAGATGGAGGCCATCGTCGCCCTGCACGAGCGCTTCCCCGAAGCCCGCGTGACGCTGGACCCGAACGGCGGCTGGCTGCTCAAGGACGCGATCCGCGTCTGCCGCGACAAGCACGGCGTCCTGGCGTATGCGGAAGACCCGTGCGGCGCGGAGGATGGCTACTCGGGCCGCGAAGTGATGGCAGAGTTCCGCCGCGCGACGGGCCTGCCGACCGCCACCAACATGATCGCGACCGACTGGCGCCAGATGGCGCATTCGATCCAGCTGCAATCGGTGGATATCCCGCTGGCCGACCCGCACTTCTGGACCATGCAGGGTTCGGTGCGCGTCGCGCAGCTGTGCCAGATGTTCGGCCTGACCTGGGGTTCGCACTCGAACAACCACTTCGATATTTCGCTGGCGATGTTCACCCACGTCGGCGCGGCGGCCCCGGGCAAGGTGACCGCGATCGATACCCACTGGATCTGGCAGGACGGCCAGCGCCTGACCAAGGCGCCGTTGAAAATCGAGGGCGGGATGATCCATGTACCGGCCCGGCCCGGCTTGGGTATCGAGCTCGATCCGGTCGAGTTGGAGAAGGCCCATCAGGCCTACAAGAATATGGGGCTCGGCGCGCGCGATGATGCCGTGGCGATGCAGTTCCTGGTCCCGGGCTGGAAGTTCGACAACAAGCGCCCTTGCCTGGTGCGCTGAGGCGTTGTCCACCGTCGATGTGTAACGTTTGCTTACACATCGCTAACGCCATCCAACCCGGCGCCGTTTTACACTGCCTGCATCTTAGGCACAGGAGCGATTGATGCGCCGGGCATTCCTACTCATGTTGTTGCTCTCCCTGCTGCAAGGCGCGCTGGCCTATGCGGCGCTGGGCAGTTCGCCCTCCAATTTCGGCGCGACGCCCGTCAGGCAGGCCGCGCGCAGCCTGGCTGCGGCCGGCGCCGACAGCACGGCCGTCTACACCGTCAGCCAGAGCACGCTCGACAGCGGCACCGTGGTGCGCGAATACGTCAATGCCGACGGCAAGGTGTTCGCCGTCAGCTGGAACGGCCCAACCCTGCCCGACCTGCGCACCCTGCTGGGCGATAAGTTCGCCGTGCTGACCAACGCCGCCGCCAAGCGTCCCAAGGCGGGGCACTCGCAGCTGGCGCTGGCGCAGCAGGATGTGGTGATCGTCTCGGGCGGACACATGCGCGCCTACGCCGGCCACGCGTGGATCCCGGCCGCGCTGCCGGCCGGTTTCGACACGTCGGTCATCGAATAGGGGTGAGGCGCATGCACCGTTCCCTCGCCATCGGCCGGCTGCGCCAGCGCGCCGGCGCGGCCCTGCTGGCCGCGTCCGGCTCGACCTGGTTCATCTTCCTTGCCAGCTTCATGCTCGCGCTGATGCTCAGCGCCTGCGGTGGCGGTGGCAGCGCCGCCGCAACGTCCGCCGCGCAGACCACGCAATCCACCAGCCAGGCCGGCACCGGCACGCCGGTGGTCAGCATCAGCGCCACGCCGACCGCCGCCACCGTCGGCCAGGTCATCACCCTGAGCTGGAGCGTCAGCAACCCCACCGCGACCGGCTGCACCGCGTCCGGCGCCTGGAGCGGCGCGCTGGACAACAGCGGCTCGCGCACCGTCACGGCCGGCGCGGCCGGCACCGCCTACTACACCGTCACTTGCGGCGAAGTCAGCAAGACCACCAGCGTGATCGTCAGCTCGCCGCCGCCCTCGCCCACCGTCAACCTGACGCTGGCGCCGGCCAGCATCACCACCGCGCAGACCTCGGTGCTGAGCTGGTCGTCGGCCAACGCCAGTGCCTGCACGGCAAGCGGCGCGTGGAGCGGCGCCAAGGCCAGCTCCGGCTCGATCAGCATCGCGTCCAGCGTGGCGGGCAATTACGTCTACACGCTGTCTTGCGCCGGCGACGGCGGCACCGTCAACGCCAGCGCCGCGCTGAGCGTGACCGCACCGCTCAGCAACAGCACCGCCATCGTGGTCGACAGCGGCCCGACCGGCGTCAACGGCGCCATCAACATCCCGTACGTCAGCGTGACGGTGTGCCGGCCCGGCACCACCACCTGCCAGACCATCGACCATGTGCTGCTCGACACCGGCTCCTACGGACTGCGCCTGCTGGCGCCGCTCGACGCGGCACTGAACCTGCCGGCGGTGCAGACGCCGTCCGGCGCCGACGCCGGCACATGCGGCAAGTTCATCAGCGGCTACACCTGGGGCGCGGTGCGCCAGGCCGACGTCAAGATGGCGGACGAGACCGCGTCCGGGATTTCGATCCAGGTGATCGGCGACAGCGGCGCCAACTACGCGGCCACGCCGTCCAGCTGCAGCAGCGCCGGCAACAACCTCGGCACGCTGGCGGCGCTGGGCGCCAAGGGCATCCTCGGCGTCGGCCTGTTCAAGCAGGATTGCGGCGACAGCTGCGCCCGCTCGGCGGTCGCCGGCGCCTACTACGCCTGCACCGGCAACGGCTGCGTCGCCAGCAGCATGGCGCTGGCCTCGCAGGTCAGCAATCCTGTGGCCTCGTTCGCGGTCAACAACAACGGCGTGCTGCTGGTGCTGCCCGGCGTGGGCGCGTCCGGCCTGACCTCGGTCAGCGGCACGCTGATCTTCGGCGTCAACACGCAGGCCAACAACACCATCGCCGGCGAGACGCTGTTCACCACCAACAGCGGCGGCGACTTCAGCACCACCTACAAGGGCAAGACCTACGGCGCCAGCTTCATCGACAGCGGCTCGAACGGCTACTTCTTCAACGACAGCACGATACGCACGTGCTCGGGCGGCGATTTCTACTGCCCGGCCAGCACGCTGTCGCTCAGCGCGACCAACGCCGCTTCCGACGGCAGCGCCAGCGGCGTGGTCAACTTCAACGTGGCCAACCTGGTGCAGCTGGCATCGACCATCTCGGCGGCGCAGGTCGGCGGGACCGCCGGCACCGGCAACTACTTCGACTGGGGCCTGCCCTTCTTCTACGGCCGCCGCGTGTTCGTGGTGATGGAGGGCGCCAGCGTCAACGGCAAGAGCGGACCGCTCTGGGCGTACTAACGCGCCGCTTGCCTACCCCTGCATGGCGCGCACGCCGGCCGCGCAGATCGCGCCGACGTGCGCGCGCAGCCAGCGGTGTGCGGGATCGGCCTGGTGGCGCTTGTGCCAGCTTTGCGACACCTGCACCGTCGGCGCCTCGATAGGCAGGCGAAACAGCTGCAGCCGGTGATGTTCCTTGCCCCAGCGCGCAAACGGCTCGGGCATGGCCGCGATGAAATCCGAGGTGGAGGCCATGACCAGCGCCGCCTGCACGCCGGGCGCGACGATGGCGACGTTGCGCCGCACGCCCGCCGCCTCCAGCGCCGCGTCGAGCCGGCTGATGCCCGAGCCGTGTTGGGACGCCGAGATATGCGGCCAGGCCACAAACGCCTTCAAGCCAACCTTGCTGCGGGGTCCGTTGGCAAACAGCGGGTGCCCTTGCCGCACCACGCCGACGAATGAACTCTCGAACAGCGCCTCATCAACGATGTCCGGCTCCGATGCCGCCGGCACGCCGATGTCCAGATCAATCGCTCCACTGCGCAGCACATCGGTGTTCTTGTTCGCGCGCGGCACGAAGCGCAGGCTGACGCCAGGCGCCTCCGCCATCATCGCGCTCACCAGACGCGTGGCCCAGACGCCGACGAAGCCGTCGCTGGCGCGCAGCGTGAAGGTGCGCCGCAGTTGCGAAAGGTCGAGCTCGTCGGAGAAGAAAATACTGCGCACCTCGTCGATCGCCGCGCGTACCCGCTCGTGCATGGCCAGCGCGCGCTGGGTCGGCGCCAGTCCCCGCCCTGCGGCGACAAACAATGGATCGGCGGCGGCCTCGCGCAACCGCGCCAGGCGGCGGCTCATCGCCGACGGGCTGACATGCAGGGCCTGCGCGGCGCCCACCACGCTGCCTTCGCGCAGCAGCGCATCCAGGTCCAGCAGCATATTGAAATCGACTTGGCTCATTCGTGCATCCCATGCATTTATTTCGTGCAATCATATCACTGTACACAGCAATGAACCGCGTGAGACGATCCTTGCAACCCGACCAAGCAAGGATCTCCGATGTCATCTTCCCCCGTTGCGCGCCAGGCGGCGCCCGCGTTTTCCATCTACCCGCTGCTCGCCGTGCTGATCTGGACCGGCAACACCCTGGTCACCAAGGCGGCGGCCGGCCTGATTGCGCCCTCCGCCATCACTTTCTATCGCTGGCTGCTGGCCGGCCTGGTGCTAACGCCGTTCGTGCTGCCGTCGCTGATCCGGCAACGCGCGGCCGTGCTCACGCAGTTGCCGCGCCTGGCGCTGCTGGGTTGCCTCGGCATGGGCCTCTACCAGGGCCTGGCGTACCAGGCCGCGCAGACCACATCGGCCATCAATATGGGCGTCATCGTGGCAACGATGCCGTTGATGTCGGCGCTGCTGTCGAGCCGGCTTGCGGGCGAATCGTTGTCGGTGGAGCGGCTGTGCGGCGCGGGCTTGTCGCTGGCCGGGCTGGTCATCCTGAGCACACGCGGCCAGCCGCTCGGCCTGCTGCAGGGCGCGGTGCACGCCGGCGACGGCCTGATGCTGGTGGCGGTGGGCTCCAACGCCCTGTACGGCGTGCTGATCAAGCGATGGGCGATGCCGCTGTCGACATGGCTGCAGCTGTATGTGCAGATCGCCTGCGGCCTGCTGCTCATCCTGCCTTTCTGGTGGCTGGCGCCGCCATCGCCGGTGACGGCGGCCAGCATGCCGCTGATCCTGTATGCGGGCACGCTGGCGTCGATCGGCGCGCCGTTCTGCTGGATGAGCGGCATCAAGCACCTGGGTCCCGCACGCGCCAGCCTGTTCATGAACTTGCTGCCGGTATTCGTGGCGCTGGCCGCCGCCGTGCTGCTGCATGAACGCTTGCACGGCTACCACGCGCTGGGCGGCCTGCTGGCGCTGTCGGGTGTCTGGCTGGGCATGGCGAACCGGTGGAGCGGCGGCCCGGCCAGGTGACGGCAGCCGGGTGCACAATGTTTTTGTATTGTCACGACAATGTCACGTAAATTGGATACAGTTCCCAGCTTAAATTTTCTAAATTTGCGGGGAAGCAATGAAACTGAATCTGGTGATGTTGGCTGCGATGACGGCAGCGGGTCTGGTCGGTTGCGGTGGCGATTACACGCCACCGCCGGCCATCGCGGAAGGCACGACCGTCACACTGGCGCTGATGGAGACCACCGACATCCACGCCAACGTAATGAGCTACAACTACTACTCACTGGCGGAAGACACCAGCCTGGGCCTGGAACGCACTTCGACCCTGGTCACTGCCGCGCGTGCGGAAAACCCGAACAACGTGTTGCTGGACGACGGCGACGTGATCCAGGGCACGCTGCTGGGCGACATGCAGGCCGTCACCAAACCGATCGCCTGCACCGACACCATGGCCGTGCACAAGGTCATGAACGCGATGAAATACGACGGCGGCGGCTTCGGCAACCACGAGTTCAACTACGGCCTGCCGCTGCTGAGCCAGATCACCAACACCGACTTCGGCATTCCCGGCGTGGCCAAGCCGAGCGGCACCTGCGGCGCGCCGGCCTTCCCGCTGGTGCTGACCAACGTCACCGGCGTGGCCAGCAACAAGCCCATCGTGCAGCCGTACACGCTGCTGCCGCGCACCTTCACCGCCACCAAGCCGGACGGCAGCAAGGTGGACGTCAAACTGAACATCGGCATCATGAGCTTTGTGCCGCCGCAGATCCTGGACTGGGACCAGAAGAACCTGGCCGGCAAGGTCGCCGTGACCGGCGTGCAGGAAGCGGCCAAGCAGTACGTGCCGGAGATGCGCACCAAGGGCGCCGACCTGGTGGTGGCGCTGTCGCACGGCGGCCTGGACCCGAGCGCCTACAGCCCGAAAATGGAAAACGGCAGCTATCACCTGACCAGCACCGGCATCGACGCGCTGCTGATCGGCCATTCGCACCTGATCTTCCCGAAGGGTAAGGAAACCGGCGCGGCCCCGCTGGACTCGTCGTTCGCGGCCTTCCCGGCCAGCGCCAAGATCGACGCCATCAACGGCTTCGTCAACGGCGTGCCGACCGTGATGGCGCAAAGCTGGGGCCGCCGTCTGGGCATCATCAAGATGACCCTGGTCTACACCGGGGGCAAGTGGGTGGTGCAGCAGGATAAGACCAGCGTGGAATCGCGCGGCTTCAAGTACGCCGATGGCGCCACCATCGTCAAGGCCGATCCGGCCATCGCGCCCATCGTCGCCACCGAGCACGCGGCCACCATCGCCTACGCCAAGCAGCCGCTGGGCGTGAGCACCGACTTCGAAATGTCAGCCTACTTCTCGCTGGTGGGCGACGTCAGCGCGATCCAGCTGGTCAACCAGGCGCAGCTGGACTACGTGAAAAAATTCATCGCCGCCAGCACCGACGCCACCATCGCCAGCTACAAGAACATTCCGGTGATCTCGTGCAGCGCGCCGTTCAAGGCCGGCCGCAACGGTCCTTCCGACTTCACCGACGTGGCGCCAGGCGCCAGCGCGGCCGCGCCGGTCGGCCTGCAGGTACGCAATCCGGGCGACCTCTACCTGTACAGCAACAACAACCTGCAGGCGGTGAAGATCAAGGGTTCGGACCTGAAGGCCTGGCTGGAGACGGCGGCCAAGCAGTTCGGCCAGATCGACCCGGCCAAGACCACCGAGCAGGACCTGGTGCCGTCGTACGGCACGATCTACAACTATGACGTGTTCTACGCCGAGAACAACGCGCTGACTTACCAGATCGACGTGACCAAGCCGGTCGGCAGCCGCATCGTCAACCTGACCTACCTGGGCAAGGCGGTGGCCGATGGTGACGACTTCATCGTCGCCACCAACGACTACCGCGCCGGTGGCGGCGGCGCCGTGCCTGGCATCGACGGCAGCAAGACCATCATCAAGTCGCCGGACGCCAACCAGACCGTGGTCAGCAACTACCTGACGGCGCAGGGCGCGGCCAGCGGCAAGGTCACGCTGGCGGGCAACGGCAGCGCGCGCAGCTGGAGCTTCGTCAAGGTGGCGACGGCCGGTCCGGTGATCCTGCGCTCGGCGCCGGGCCACCTGGCACTGGCCAAGAGCAGCGGCATCACCGCCGTCACGGCCGAGGGCGCACTGGATGCCAGCGGCTTCGCCAAGTACGCTATCGATCTGAGCAAGTAAGTGGATGTGCGGAGCTGGCTTGGCCGGCTCCGTTTATCGTGAGGTCACTATCATGCAAGTGAAAAATTATCCCGGCGTTGCGTTGATTGGCCTGCTGGCCGGTGTGTTCCTGTTCGGCTGCCAGTTGCAGCAGGAGAAGCCGACTTCGGCGCAAATCGAGACGGTCGGCATGAAGGCCATGCAGCAGGCCGACGCCAGCGCCGAGCGCAAGCTGATGTCGTGGTCGGCGCAGAACATGCCGGTGGCGCAGCGTGAGCTGGGGCTGTTGTACCAGACCCGTCCCGAGCAGCGGGCGCAGTCGCTGAAGCTGTTCGAGCAGGCGGCGCGCGGCGGCGATGTGGACGCGGCCTATCAATTGGGCGAGATGTTGCGCGTGGGCGTGGCCGGCGTGGCGGCGGCGCCGGCCGCTGCGGCAACGTGGTATGAGATGGCGGCCAGGCAGCGTCACGCGCGCGCGGCGCTGATGCTGGGCATGCTCTACAAGAACGGCGACGGCGTCGCGCGCGACGATGCGCAGGCGGCGCAGTGGCTCAAGGTCGCCAGCGATCTTGGCAATCCGCACGCCATGTTTCTGCTGTCCTACATTTACCGGGACGGCCGTGGCGTGGCGCAGGACAGCGCCCAGGCGCGCCATCTGCTGGAGGAAGCCGCCGAGAACGAATATCCGCCGGCGATCCAGGAACTGGCGATGACGGTGCAGCTGGGCGACGCCCTCAGCCCAAAAGACGAACGCCGCGCCGGCTACCTGCTCAAGGAAGCCGCCGAGCACCGCCACAACAACTGGAATCGCTTCTGACGCGCGTTTGATTCAGCTGGAAGACCGGTCAATCCGCAGTGCTAAAATTGTCACTCACTGCGGGAGACTGCCATGCCAAATTCACCGTCAAATTAGCGGTCTACGCGATCGCTGATGATCGGTTCGAGGAATTCTTAAAGAACCAGCAGTCGGTCCCTTGGGCGGAGGTCAGCATCTATCTAGAAAAACGCGCTGCTGGCGAAACAATTCCACCGCCAGTACCTAGAACTTTTATTCCCTGAGCATGGCACGCCTTGAGCTCGCCATCCAAAGCCAACGGCAACAACGACTCCGTTGAACATCGCACAGACCGTCGTTGATCGCGCTCCTAGACTGGGTCCGCAGTATCCCATTCATTCGCCACGCAAGGAGCCGATATGAGAACCACCTCCCGCCCGCAAGACAAAATGCCCAAGCCCCTCCCCACCGAGACCGAGCCGCAGGACGCCATCACGCTGCTGACGGAAGACCATGAACACGTCAAGTCGCTGTTCGAGCAATACGAAGAACTGGGCGACCGCGCGCATGTCAGCAAGCAAAAACTGGCCCTGCAGATCTGCACCGAACTGACCAAGCACGCCACGGCGGAAGAGGAAATTTTCTACCCCGCCGTGCGCGCCGCAACCAAGGCCGACGACCTGATGGACGAAGCCCTGGTCGAGCACGCGTCCGCCAAGGACTTGATCGCACAGATCATCTCGATGGAGGCCACCGACGATCTGTACGACGCCAAGGTCAAGGTGCTGTCGGAGCTGATCGAGCACCATGTCCAGGAAGAGGAAGGCGAGGTCTTCCCCAAGGCCCGCAACGCCAAGCTGGACCTCGATGCGCTCGGCGCCGAGATCGCCGCGCGCAAGGAGCAAATCGAGCTGCCGCCGCACTAATGCGCTAGGCCCGGTTCATCCAGAACGCCAGTTCCCTGGCGCGGTTGCCGCTCTGCCAGCCGGTCAGCGGCTGGTAGATGGACGCCGGGTCGCCGCCGTTCGACAGGAAGGCGCGCCAGGCAAAGTGGTCGTACACGCCTTCGATGTGCACCGCGTACGCCTGCGCCAGCGCCTTGTCGCCACGGATGATGACCAGGTTCTCGTCGTTCCTGCCGGACGCCGCCGGCGAGAAGTTGTGCGAGCCGGTCACCACCACGCAATCGTCCGAGAACGGATCGATCACCAGCGTCTTCGAATGGACGATCGCGTTCAGCCCGGCGCTCAGGTACATGCTGCGCTGGAATTCCTCCAGCGCCCACTTGGGCAGGTTGGCTGGCGGCAGGCCGTCCGGCTTGAGCACCTCGTTGTGGAAGCGTTCGGGATCAACGCCGTTGGCGATCACCTGCGCGTTGTGCTCGGTGACCACGCCCTTCTCGCTCTGCGTCACCGCCGACACCACGCCGCGGATGTAGGGCGCGTCCGCCTCGGCCACGCGCGCCAGCAGCGCCTCCAGCAGCGGCGACTGGCCCGGCATGAACATCAGGAACAGCACGCCATGTTTGGCCTTGGCGATGGCGTCCAGCACCGGCGCGAATTCCGCCTGGCCCTTGGTGGCCGCGAACAAGGTGGTGATGTTGCCGTCGACCGAGGCCTTGCCGTTGTCGATGCGCAGCTGCTCGGGCATGTCGTCGCCCACTTCGGCCAGCTTGCGCCATTGCTGGTAGAAACGGTTGGCCGTGCCGGGACGCTCCAGCACCAGCACGTTGTTGAGCTGTGTGCACAGGCCGGTCGTGGTCCAGTTGGTGCTGCCGGTCAGCATGCGCAGCGCCTGGCCGCTGGCGGTGTCCACCTCCACCACGAACTTGTTGTGCACGCTGGGGCTGGACGCGCCCGTGTGCGACAGGTCGCGGTGCTTGACGATGACATCGGCCGCCTCCAGCTCGTGCGCGGTGTCGTCGAAGGTCGAGCTGCCGTTGCCCAGCAGCAGATGGCAGCGTGCGCCGAACGCCTTCAGGCCGGCGACCAGTTCGGGATCGTTGAGCTCGTACAGGGCCGCGTAGATGTGGTTGCCGCGACGGTCGGCGTTGGCCATGAAGTCCAGCAGCGCGTGGCGCGCCTGCCCGGCCAGGTAGCGCCGGCCCGGATAGCCGGGCTCGGCCAGGTGGGCCTTCAGGGCCTTGAGCGACTTGGGGCTGACCTCGCCGCCGGCCAGCCGCGACACCACCTGCGACATGATCGTGCCGCGATTGAAGTACACGGCCGTGCCCTCGTCGTCGCTGTCCGGCGCCTCGGCCGATACCCAGGGCGAGGCCTCGCCCTCGCGCACCACGAAACCATCGGCTGAGGCCGCCATCGGCGTGACCCGGTAGGCGGCGTGGCCGGCCTGTTCGACATCGTGGTCCACCCACATGCAGCGGCGAATCGGCGACGCGGTCGAGGCAAGGCCGCCCACCGGCACCTGCGTGCCGTCGGCCCCGGCCGGAATGCGGTTGTTGAGGACCGTGACGTTGCCGGTCTTCAGATCCTTGCGTTCCAGACGGAAGCCGACCAGGTCGTCGCTCCAGGGATCTGGCGTCCAGGCCAGCAGCGCGTCATCGGAATTCGTCACCACTTGCAGATTTGCAGCCATAGTGCCCCCTCAGAAAGTTTGCGGAAAGTCAATGCACTATAGTTCGCAATGTGCAGCAACATCTACGCACTTTCTCACCGGAAGCCGCTGCCGGCCGCCCCGCCGCTATGACGGCGGGTAACGTGAAATTATTTCACGATCCAGCCAGGCGTTCCATCTCGCGCTGCATATTGTCGATGGCGCGCTCGTTGTACTGGTCGGCAAAGTAGTCGTTGCCGAACAGCAATCCCGACTCCGCCTTGCGGCACAGGTGGGCCAGCGCGCCGCCGCGCTGCTCGCGGTACTTGGCGTCCGGCAGGTGGATGTATTCCTGGCGGATGGCACGCGCATAGTTCTGGTAGACCTCGTCGTCCTGGCCCAGGATCGCCAGGTCCACGCTGAGCATGGTGTCCTTCAGGCGGTGGCTGATCGAGGCTTCCTGGAAGTGGTCGGTGGCGCGTATCAGTTCGGCGGCGTCGGCCATCTCCTGGCCCAGGTGGCTGCCCAGCCACAGCTGGGCGCTGGCTTCCTCGTTGGTCAGCGCGCCCGGCTCGCCGCTGTGGCCGTACTCGGCGTCATGGAACCAGAACGCCTGCTTGACGATGTCCACGTCCACCGGATCGGGCCGCGTGTTGGCCGCCCACACGCGGATCTCGCACAGGCCGTGCACCAGGTGGTCGAGGTTGTGGTAGTGGCGCGCCGGGCCGCCGTAGGCCGTGGCGCCGGTCAATTGCACGAACCACTGGTCGGCGTGGGCGATGGCGGTGGCGTCGCGGTGCTCGTAGTCCCACAGCGCCTCCCACTCCTTGCGCAGCCAGCTCAGCACCCAGGCGTGGTAGGCCGGGCCGGGCACGAACTTCTTCATGATCCAGTTCCAGCCGATCGGCCCTTCCAGCGCCTTGACGAAGCTGGAGCTGACCGAGCCCAGGTCGCGCGGCGGCATGACGAAGATGGTCTTGGCGCCCTGCAGCACGTCGACGTTGGTTTGCTGGATCAGGTTTTCGTAGTCGAAATCGGCGGTGGTGCGGATGCCGCGGATCAGGCAGTGCACGCCCTGCTTCTTGGCCGCGCGCGCCGTGTAGTCGCCCTTGACGATGACCACCTGCACATTGTCCCAGCCCTGCTCCGCGCAGCTGAGGGCGATGATGCTCTTGCGCTCCTCCGCCGTGAACTTGGGCTTCTTGGCCGGGTTCTCGGACAGGAAGACCACCACCTCGTCCGCCAGCGAACGGGCTTCGTTCATCACCCACATGTGTCCGTTGGTGATAGGGTCCAGTGTGCCCGAAAAGCCGATTTTCCTCATACGCCGCTCCAACGCCATGTCAAACTGGCATTTTAGACTGGAGTGGCCTTTGCAGTCTCGGGAAAATCGACTTTGACCAGCAAGCCGCCCAGGCGCTCGGACTGGCCCAGGGTCAGCACGGCGCCGTGGCGCTCGGCGATGGATTTGATGATCGCCAGCCCCAGACCGCTGCCGCCGGCCTGGCTGCCCGGCACGCGGTAGAAGCGGCCGAACACGCGCTCGCGCTCCTCGGGCGGGATGCCGGGGCCGGAATCCTCGACGCTGAGCACCACGCGGCCGGCCGCCGCTTTTGTGGCGCCGGCGCTACGGCGCAGGTCGATATCGACGGTACCGCCAGCCGGCGTGTACTTGATGGCGTTGTCGACCAGGTTGCGCAGCAGGATGATCAGCGCGTCCGGCTGGCCGCCCACCGACGCGTCGTCGTCGGCGTGGTGCAGGCCCAGGTCGATCTGGCGCGCCTGCGCCAGCCCGGCCATGTCGCCCAGCGTGCGCTTGACCAGCTCGCTCAGGTTGACCGGCTCCAGCTTGACGTCGTTGGCCGAGCCCTCCTGGCGCGCCAGCACCAGCAACTGTTCCACCAGCCGCGTGGCGCGCTCGATGCCGGCCGTGACGCGGCCGATGGCCACGCTGCGCGCCGCCTCGTCCTGCGCGCGCTCCAGGCTCAGCACCTGCAGCTTGAGCGCGGCCAGCGGCGAGCGCAACTCGTGCGCGGCGTCGGCCACGAAGTGCTGCTGGGCGTCAAAGGCGGTGCGCACGCGGCCGAACAGCAGGTTGAGCTCGTGCACCAGCGGCAGCACCTCGTCGGGCAAATCGTTTTCGGAGACGGGAGACAAATCGTCCGCCTGGCGCGCCGCCACCTGCCGCTTGACCCGCGACACCGGCGCCAGTGAGCCGCTGACCACCCACCACACCACCAGCATCAGCACCGGCGCCATGACGGCGATCGGGCCGACCGTGCGCAGCGCCAAGGTGCCGGCCATGCGCTGGCGCACCGCCATGTCCTGCGCCACCTGCACCGTCTGGTTGCTGGTCTGCACGGAGAAGATGCGGTAGGTCGTGTTGTTGGCCTTGACGTTGGAGAAGCCCAGCACGGCGCGCTGCGGCAGCGCCGCGCGCGACAGCGAACGGAACACCTGTGCGCCGTCCGGCGTCCACACCTGCACCACCAGGTCGTCGTTCTCGGGATCGGCGGCCGTGTCGGCCGCCTTGTTGGTCAGCGTGGCGCTGGACCGCAGCGACATCGCCATCTGCTGCATGTGATAGTCGAAGATCTGGTCGGCGTCGCTGAGCGCGCTGCGGTAGGCGATCATGGCCTGCGCGAGCGCGGCCATGGTGATCGCCGCCAGCAGGAACCACAGCAGGCGTCCGCGCAGCGAGTGCGTCACCACGGGCACCCGTGGCAGCGACGGCAGCTTGACCTTCATGGCCTTCATAGCTTGGGGACCATGTATCCCAGGCCGCGCACGTTCTGGATCAGTTCCGCGCCGAGCTTCTTGCGCAGGCCGTGGATGTAGACTTCGACCGCGTTGCTGTTGACTTCATCCTTCCAGCTGTACAGTTTTTCCTCCAGCTGGTGGCGCGACAGCACGATGCCGGGGCGCGCGATCAGCGCCTCCAGCACCGCCCATTCGCGCGCCGACAGGCTGACCTGCTTGCCGTCGGCGATCACTTCGCGGGTTTGCGGATTGACGCTGACGCCGCCGTGTTCGAACACCGGCTCGGCGCGGCCGGCTGAACGGCGCAGCAAGGCGCGGATGCGCGCCAGCAGTTCGTCGAGGTCGTAGGGTTTGAGCACATAATCGTCGGCGCCGGCGTCCAGGCCGGCGATGCGCTGTTCCTTGGCGTCGCGCGCGGTGGCGATCAGCACCGGAGTGAGCTCCTTGCGCGCGCGCATCGAGCGCAGCACTTCCAGGCCGTCCTTGCGCGGCAGGCCCAGGTCCAGCAGCACCAGGTCGTAGGTCTGGGTCTGCAGCGCGGTGTCGGCCATCGCGCCGTCCTTGACCCAGTCCACCGCGTAGTGCTCGGCCCTGAGCAGGTCGAGCACCACTTCGCCGATCATCGTATCGTCTTCCACCAGCAGAAGTCGCATATTGTTTCCTTTCTGTTTTTGTGTTGCGTTCTGCCGGCCCGACTTAACCGAGTCGCACCGGAATGAAGATTTTATCGTCGCCGCGCTGGATCAGCAACGCCACCGACTTGCCGGACTTGTCGACCACCTCGCGCACCTGCTCCACGCTGTTGACCGGCCGGCCGTTCACCGACAGCAGTACATCGCCCGGCTGCACGCCGGCGTTGGCCGCCGCGCCGCGCGCATCCTCGATCAGCAGGCCGTTCGGGATGCCGGACTGGCGCTTCTCGATGACTTCCAGCGGACGCAGCGACAAGCCCAGTTTCAGCTTGGCGCTGGCCTGGCCGGTGCGCTCGTCGCCATCGGCGGCCGCGACCTTGTCGTTGGCGTTGCCCAGCGTGGCGCTCAATTGTACCGGCTTACCCTGGCGCCAGACTTCCAGCGTCACTTTATCACCCGGCGAGGCCAGGCCGACGATGGCCGGCAAATCGCCCGAGCTGATGATCTTGGTGCCGTTGATGGTGCGGATCACATCGCCCGCCTTCAGGCCGGCCTTGTCGCCGGGGCTGCCCTTCTCGACGTTGGCCACCAGCGCGCCTTCCGGCGTGGCCAGGTTGAACGAATCGGCAAAGCCCTGGTTGACCTCCTGCACGGTCACGCCCAGCTTGGCGTGGGTGACCTTGCCCGTGGAGACGATCTGGTCCTTGATCTTGCCGGCCACCTCGATCGGTATCGCGAACGACAGGCCCTGGTAGCCGCCGGTCTGGCTGTAGATCTGCGAGTTGATGCCGACCACCTCGCCGCGCGTGTTGAACAGCGGTCCGCCCGAGTTGCCGGGATTGACGGCGACGTCGGTCTGGATGAAGGGCACGTTCCCGTCGGGCAGCGAGCGGCCCTTGGCGCTGACCACGCCGGCGGTGACGGTATTGTCGAGGCCATATGGCGAGCCGATCGCCAGCACCCACTCGCCCACTTTCAGGTCGTTGCCCTTGGCCAGCGGGACCACCGGCAGGTTCTTGGCGTCGATCTTCAGCACGGCCACGTCGCTCTTCGGATCCGAGCCCAGCACCTTGGCGCGGAACTCGCGGCGGTCGGTCAGCTTGACCACCACCTCGCTGGCGTCGCGCACCACGTGGGCATTGGTCAGGATGATGCCGTCGGCGCTGATGATGAAGCCCGAGCCCAGGCCGTGGGTCGGCATGCTGCGCTGGCCGCCGCGCTGCTGCGGGCCCTGGAAGCGGCGGAAGAATTCGTAGAAGGGATCGTCGGCGAAGGGATCGCCACGGCCGCCCTGGTCGCCGTCGTAGGAGGCGGTCTTGGTGCTGCCGGTGACGCTGATGTTGACCACGGCCGGGCCGTTGTGGGCCACGATGACGCTGAAGTCGGGCAGCGCGATGGGCGGCGCAGGCACGGCGACTGGCGCGGCAGCCTGCACCGGCGCGGCCGCTTGCACCACGACGGGGGCGGCGGCGACGGCATTCCCTTGTTTGACAACGGCGGCGCCACCCACGCCTATCACGCCCAGCACTGCCACGGCGAGGGCTGCACGTTTGAGAGTAGATTCGGACATAGCTGCACTCCTGAATTGAATGAGGTTTGTAGATGTATCCAATATGAAGGTAAAAACTTAGACCCGTCTTAACAATACAATTGCTTACAAGCAGCCGAGCTTATGTGAAAGTTTACGCAAAACTGGCCGGATATACCGGCCAGTCGTCCTACTCAGTTACGGAAGCTCAGGCGGCCTGGCGCTGCTCCAGGGCGGTGACGTTGTCGCTGCCGTCGATGACGATCTTGCGTGGCTTGAGCGCCTCGGGCACTTCACGCACCAGCTCGATGTTGAGCATGCCGTTGTCGAAGGTCGCGCCGGTCACCTTGACGTGGTTGGCCAGCTGGAAGCGCTGCTCGAAATCGCGCGCCGCGATGCCGCGGTGCAGATAGGTGCGCTCGGTGGTGTCCTTCTGCTTGCGGCCGACAACGTGCAGCGAATCGCGCTCGAAGGTGATGTCGATTTCCGAACGGTCGAAGCCGGCCAGCGCCATGACGATGCGGTACTTGTCTTCCGAAACGAGTTCGATGTTATACGGTGGATAGCTCGGGGTCGAATCGCCGCGCTGGGCGTCGTTGAGCATTTGTGCCAGGCGGTCAAAGCCGATGGCGGAACGATACAGTGGGGTCAGGTCAAAAGTACGCATGGTGAATATCCTTTTCAAGTTAAGCGATATGGGCGGGGAAGATTCCCCTCGGTGGTCCCCATCTGGGCAACCACTGAGTCCGATATAAGGATGGTTTTCGGGCCTTTCAAGGGCTTGAAAAACGGCCTCAAGATCCCCAGCGCCGCAAAAATTTTAAAAATATTTTCGCTGCGGCGCGCCATGCTTTTGCAAGATTTATAAGTTGCCTGCGTGCTACACTCGCCTTCTTGTCCAACCTCGTTATCGACCACATGTCCATGTCCCGTGCCGCCCTCGCCATCCTGTTGGCTACCGCCTTCAGCGCCCAGGCAGAAGCCATCTCCGAACAGCCTTACCCAGGCACCATCGTCTTGAAAGTGGACGCCACCAACACGGCGCAGCAGATCTTCCGCGTGCGCGAAACCATCCCCGCCAAGCCCGGCAAGCTGACCCTGCTGTATCCGCAGTGGGTGGTCGGCAACCACGGCCCCAGCGGCGCGCTCAGCCAGTTCGCCGGCCTCAAGGTCAGCGCCAACGGCAAGCCGCTGGAATGGAAGCGCGACACCGTCAACGTCTACGCCTTCCACCTGGAGGTGCCCAGGGACGCGTCGGCGGTGGACGTGGAGTTCCAGTACCTGTCGCCGACCGAGGCCAACCAGGGCCGCAACACGATGACCAACGACATCCTCGGCGTGCAGTGGCAATCGGTGACGCTGTACCCGGCCGGCTACAACAGCCGCCGCATCACCATGCAGCCCAACCTGACGCTGCCGGCCGGCTGGCAGTACGGCTCCGCGCTGGAAACGGCCGCGCGCAACGGCGACGAGATCGCCTTCAAGCCGCTGGACCTGGAGGCGATGATGGATTCGCCGCTGTTCGCCGGCCGCTACTTCCGCCGCTACGACCTCGATCCGGGCGCCACGGTGCCGGTGCACCTGAACGTGGTGGCCGACACGCCCGAGCAGCTGGAGGCGACGCCGGAACAGCTCGCCCCGCACCGCGCCATGGTGCAGCAGGCCTACAAGCTGTTCAACTCGCGGCACTACCAGCACTACGACTTCCTGTTCGCCATCAGCGACGAGTTCGGCGGCATCGGCCGCGAGCATCACCAGTCGAGCGAGAACGGCGTCAGGACGGGTTACTTCACCGACTGGGCCAAGAACGAGGCCGGCCGCGAACTGCTGCCGCATGAATTCACGCACTCATGGAACGGCAAGTTCCGCCGCCCGGCCGACCAGAACGTCCCCAACTTCAACACGCCGCTGCAGAACTCGCTGCTGTGGGTGTACGAGGGCCAGACCCAGTACTGGGGCGCGGTGATCGCGGCGCGCTCGGGCCTGATCAAGCCCGAGCACACGCGTGACCTGCTGGCCGCCACCGCCGCCCGCTACGACAACACCCGCGGCCGCGAATGGCGCGCGGTGCAGGACACCACCAACGACCCGATCGTCAACGCCCGCCGTCCGCAAGGCTGGAACAACTGGCAGCGCGCCGAGGACTACTACTCGGAAGGCGAGTTGATCTGGCTGGACGCCGACACGCTGATCCGCGAAAAATCCGGCGACAAGCGCTCGCTCAACGACTTCGCCCGCAGCTTCTTCGGCGTCGACGACGGCGTCAGCGTGGCCAAACACTACACCTTCGACGACGTGGTGAAGGCGCTCAACGCGGTGCAGCCGTACGACTGGGCCGGCTTCCTGCGCACCCGCCTGGACGGCCACGGCCCCGGCGCGCCGCTGGACGGCCTGGCGCGCGCCGGCTGGAAGCTGGTCTACACCGACAAGCAGACCGAGTTCCTGAAAGCCAGGGAAGACCAAAGCAAGTCGGCCAACTTCCAGTACTCGCTGGGCTTCTCGGTGGGCTCGGACGGCAAGCTGGAAGGCTTCGTGTGGGAAGGCGTGGGCTTCAAGGCCGGCCTGTCGGGCGGCAGCACGCTGCTGGCCGTCAACGGCCGCGCCTACAAGGCCGAGGTGCTGCGCGCCGCCGTCACGGCCGCCAGGACCGGCAAGGAGCCGATCAACCTGCTGGTCAAGAAGGGCAGCTTGTACCAGACCTATGCGCTCGACTACCACGGCGGCCTGAAGTATCCGCGCCTGGAGCGCATCGAGGGCACGCCGGACCGTCTTGAGGCAATTCTGCAACCGCTGAAGTAACATTGTCGTTTCGACGGGGCGCCGGCCGCTTGTGGCGGCGCCCCGCCGGGTTATACTGGTTCCATGCCAGACCGGACCGATCCCCGCCCTCCACCGCGCACCGAGCTAGACCAGCTGCGCGTGTCCGACCGCATTTTCCACGCCCTGCTCGACAACGCTCCCATCCTGATATCGACCAAGGATTTGCAAGGCAATATCACGATGGCCAACCGCCATTTCGACATCCTCGACGGCTACGACGCCGCCCACTATGTCGGCGCCAACGTGTTCGAGCTGTTCCCGCGCGAGATCGCCGAACAGCTGTGGCGCAACGACCGCACGGCGGCGCTGGAGCGGCGCGCCATCCATGAGGAGGAAACGGTCTACCATCGAGACAAGACGCTGCACACCTACATGACCGTGAAGTTCCCGCTGCTCGACGACGAGGGCCGGGTCTACGCCACCTGCGCCGTCTCGACCGACATCACGGACACCAAGGCCGCGCAGATCGACAGCGTGACCGACGAGCTGACCGGCTTGAAAAACCGCCGCTACCTCAACATCCGCTTCGGCGAGGAACTGAAGCGCGCCCGCCGCGACCAGCGCCTGCTGACGCTGCTCTTGATCGACGTCGACCGCTTCAAGGAATACAACGACAGCTACGGCCACCCGCGGGGCGACCAGGTGCTCAAGGCGGTGGCCGACGCCATGCGCCACGCGCTCAACCGTCCGGGCGATTTGTGCTTCCGCATCGGCGGCGACGAGTTCGCCTGTCTGTTCGTCAGCAACAGCGCCGATGAAAGCCAGGTGCTGGCCGAGCGCATCCGCGCCGACGTGGCGGCGCGCCGCATCCCGCACCAGGGCAACGCGCCGAGCGGCCATGTGACGCTGTCGCTGGGGCTGGCCTTCATCGCGCCGGACGCGGCGTTGAGCCAGGAGCAGGTCTACGAACAGGCCGACCAGGCCTTGTACCGGGCCAAGCGCCTGGGGCGCAACACCGTTTCGCGCTAGGCTGCCCCGCCCTGGCCCGGCCTTGGCGTTTGCGGATTTTGGTGTATGCTGAGCGCTATGAACAAAGACACCGACATCCAACTCAGCGGCCCTTTCAAGGCCACCGACGGCTCCGGCCGTGCCCACGACGCCAAGGCGATCCGCATCTTCGACGAAGGTTACGGCGCGATCGACGTGTATGTGGACTTTTCCGGTTCGATCAGCGGCCTGCACAAGGACAAATCGCTGATCGACGCCGTGGTCGCGCAACTGCGCACCGTCGGCTACAAGGGCCCGGCCCTGACCGCCGGCGATTCCGTGCTCCAGGAAAGCAAGCTGCTGGTGCTGGAAGCGCCGGACGAATTCAACACCTTCGCCGCCGGCAAGGGCTGGAAAGACCTCGCCGAAGAATTCGGCGACGAATAAGCCTTAGTTAAATAACTTCTTCAACGCATCCTTCACGTCGATCTTGATTTTCTTCGACTGCTGCTGCTCGCCCGGCTGGACGGCAGCGGGCTG
Source organism: Duganella vulcania (assembly GCF_009857655.1). Lineage (NCBI taxonomy): Bacteria > Pseudomonadati > Pseudomonadota > Betaproteobacteria > Burkholderiales > Oxalobacteraceae > Duganella > Duganella vulcania. Next base: position 11,240 of record NZ_WWCX01000014.1, on the reverse strand, counting down.
CTGCGCATCGGAGGGCATGTCCGCCGCCGCCACCAGCCACTGCGCCGGCTTGGGCGCCGCCAGCTTGGGCATGGCTTCAGCGCCGAAGGTCTTCTTCATGTAGGCAAGATCCATATCGGCCTTGTTGTTCAGGATGGAGCCGTCTTCACGCACAAAGCTGGGCGTACCGCCGGCGCGGCTGCCCACCGCCGCCAGCACCTGCTTCAGATAGCGCGCCGCCTGCTCGGCATTCTTGGGATCGAATTCGCAGCCATGGCTTGGCGCCGCGTCCAGCGTGGTCCAATACTTCCTCCACGCCGCGGTGTTGTTGTCGGCGCACCAGATGCGCGACACGGTCTGCCACTTCGCCACGCCGCCACTGTAATCCTGCAGCGACATCGGCACGACGTAGAAAGTAGTGTTCACGCCGCTGCCTTTTTTCATGAAGTCCTGCTCGAAGCGCTGGCAGAAGCCGCAGTCGACCGCCGAGAACAGCACGATCTTGCGGCCGCCGCCATCGCCGTAGCTGACCTTGATCAGCTTGTCGTAATCGATGGCCGCGAGCACTTCCTGCTGCAGATCGCGCAGCTCTTCGCCGGTCATCTTGCGTGGCGGGGTGGTGGTGGTGCTCAGCACCTGGAAGCCGTTGATGTCGCCGTAGATCGTGCCCGCTTCGTTGATGATGCCGACGAACGCGCCCGTGTTGTCGTTCAACACGTACATGCCGCGCACCAGCGTCGGTATGGCGCGGCTATTGTTTTCGGTGATGCCCAAGGTCCGGTTGGCGCGCGCCATATTGGCCAGCAGGTTGTGCGTCGCGCTGCGGCCATCCGCCTGCGCGGGCGGCGCCAGCAGCGCGCCAGCCAAGCCCATGACGGCGCCGAGTACGCGCCACTGTCCGATGCTCTGTTTGAATACGTTCATCGCTAATATCCCTGATGTGCCGGCGTCGCCGGGAATTAAACAAAAGAAAATATTATATATCAACGTTATTCAGATATAGCGATCGCTCCAGGCCGCGATCAGGTTGGCCACGTAGACGGCGTCGTCGCGGTCGGTCAGCAGGTGATCCGCGCTGTCGAGCGAGATGAAGCTTTTCGGATGCTTGGCGGCGGTAAAAATCTCCATCGCGTTGCTGATGTCGACCGTGTCGTCGCCCGGCGCGTGCATCACCAGCAAGGCCCGCTTCAGGGCCGCGATCTTCACCTTCAAATTGTGCCCGCCCGCATCCTCGACAAACTGTTGCCGGATGCGGAAAGGCCTGCCCGCCAGCTGCACCTGCGCCTCGCCCTCGACGGCGATCTGGTCGAGGTGCTGGCTGAACAGACCCGTCACGCGCACCGGATGGCTGGGCGCGGCCAGCGTCACCACCGCCTTGGCCTCCGGCACATCGCCAGCCACCGCCAGCACCGCCGACCCGCCCAGGCTGTGGCCGATCAGCAGGCTGGGCGCCTGGTGGCTGGCGCGCAGGTAGGCGGCCGCCGCCAGCAGGTCCGCCAGGTTCGACGAGAAATTGGTGTTGGCGAACTCGCCCTCGCTCGCGCCCAAGCCGGTGAAGTCGAAGCGCAGCACGGCAAAGCCATGCTCGGTGAGCGCCTGCGCGATGCGGCTGGCGGCAAACACGTCCTTGCCGCAGGTGAAACAGTGGGCGAACAAGGCGTAGGCGCGGATGGCGCCGTCCGGCACGTCCAGCCGCGCGGCCAGCTTCTGGCCGTCGGCGCCGTGGAATTCCTGTCGATGTGATCGCATGCGCTGTCCTTGTCCCTGTCCCGTGGTTGATGGCAGACGCTATTTAACCAAACAAACCGTGCAGATACCAGCGCGCCGACTGCTCGCCCTCGTGGCCGGTGCGCTCGCGGTACAGCCAGTAGTGGGCGTGGTCCTCGCCCTCGGCCATGAAGTAGTCGCGGGTTTGCATGGCGCCCCACCAGCCGGCCTCGATGCGCTCACCGGTCGACATGATCTTCAGCGGCGAGCCGTAGTAGGGCCGGTGGTCGCGCATCAGCAGGGGGATGGGCTTGGCCAGCAGCCACGCCGGACGCGGCAGGCTGGGCATGTCCGGCGGCAGCTGGGCGCGGGCGTCGGCCGGACGGATTTTTTCCTGCACGCTGACCCAGGCATTGGCCTGCTCGGGGCGGTAGTCGGCGCGCGGGGCCGCCTGCAGCACGTTCTCCGGCCCCAGCCGCGCGGTCAGCAGTTCCAGCAGGCGCTGCCAGTCCTCCTTGCTGCCGCCCGGCTCGGGGAACAGCGAGTCGCTCGGCGGCGCCATCGGCTGCACCTGCGGCGCCTCCAGGCACAGGCCGATCACCGGCGCATCCAGCACCTGCTTGGCCAGGCGCTCCTTGAGCAGCCGCACCAGATGCTCATCGCGCCAGGTCGGCTCGGCCAGCACGATGTCGATCACGGTCGGCGGGCCGGCCACCTTGCCGCGCTCGTGCTCCAGCAGCAGGCGGATGCGCTCGACCGCGAACTGGCGCGCGCTGAGCCAGCCGGTCAGCTGCTGCAACAGGCGGCGCGCGCCGAACAGCAGCGCCTCGGCGTTTTCCACGCGGTCGAACAATTCCAGCCTGGCGCGGAAGCTGGCCGGCGCCTCCAGCCATTGGTGCATCTCGGCGCGCTCGCCGTGGGCGTCGTCCAGCATGTCCAGCAAGGCGCGGCCGCAGCGGCGCTGCAAGCCGGGACGCGGTAGGCGGCGCATCTCACCCAGCGTCAAGCACCCGATGCCTTCCAACCAGCTCAGGTAGGGCCGAGCCGGAGGCAGCAGGCTGCAGGGCAAGCGGTCCATGCGCCGCACTAACGCGTCCATCGTCAAGGCCCGCCCGGCGTTGCTGCGGGCCAGCAGCCAGGCGCCGCGCGCGGTGGGCGCGCAGCTCAGCCAGGCCGTGAAACCAAGCGCCTCCATGCTGGCCGCCACCTGCCGGCACAGCGCGCGGATGCCGCCGAACAGGCGCAGGCTGGCGCCGATGTCGAGCAGCAGCGTGCCCTCCTCCGCCTGCGCCAGCTGCGGCGTGAACTGCAGCAGCGCCATCGCCACCGCGTGCTGCGCGTCCGCCTCCAGCTGCGGCGCGCGCTGCTGGAACTGCGATTGCGGCGCCAGCATCAGCGCGCCGCCGCGCCGCATGCCGGCCTCGACGCCGGCCTGCCGCGCCAGCGCCGACATGGCCACCACCCGCTCCTGCTCCAGCACCACGGTGCAGTGGTCAGCCGACCAGCGCGGGCAGAATACTTCGAGCGGGAGCCGTGGCAGGTGTAGTCCGATCCAGAGGCGCATGGCGTTGTAAGAGCGATGGGGTTAGGGGCAAGAACAAGGGCGTGTCGCGCTGCGGCCCTCGTCGCTTGACAAAGCCGATGTTGACGCCGCCCGGCGCCGTGTGCAGCGACAGCCGCAGCGGCGCCGGCGAGGCATCCTGCGCGGCGGCCAGCGGACGCAGCATGCAAAACAGCGTGTCCCCGCTTTGCGCCGCCAGGTGCAGGCGGCGCAGCGTTTCGCCGCGCGCGTGGTTTTGCCACAGCAGCAGCGCGCCGCAGCAGCCGCTGCGCAGCACTTGTTCGGCCGCCCATAAAGCGTCGCCGCTCTTGGCGCCGCTGCGTATCCACACCAGCTGCGACGGTTCCAGCCCCAGCGCGGCCAGCGCCAATGCCTGCGGCGCGTGCGGCGGCTGCAGCAGCACGATGGGCCGCTTGCCCAGCCCCAGCAACGCCGGCCGCAACAGCCGCAGCTCGCCGATGCCGTGCTGCTGCACCAGCAGGTCGATCAGCACACCCAGCGGCCAGCCGCCGCCCGGCAGCTGGGCCGACAAGGCGGCAAAGCCGGTGTCGGCGCAGCGGGTGGCGCTGTGCGCCAGTTGCGACGCCAGCCATAACGATGGGTGGACGGCTTCGGGCGCCAGGGTGGCTGAAGAGGTGGCGGATCGGCTCATGGTGTGGATGGGATTCTACCGCAAATACTGTACAAATACACAGTACTATTTGCGGCGGCTTTTGGCAAGGCCGATCTCTGTATCGTGCGCCCCATGCTGTACCATGTGGTTCAGGCAACTTAACAATAAGGACATCCTTTGCAAACCATTCAACTGGTCGGCGCCATCCTGTTCGGACTGGCGCTGCTGCACACTTTCGCGGCCAAATCCTTTGAAATCCTGTCGCACCGCCACCCGCGCCACGCGGGCCTGTTCCACCTGCTGGGCGAGGTGGAGGTGGTGTTCGGCTTCTGGGCCTTCATCCTGATCGCCGCCATCGCGCTGCTGAGCGGTGGCGAGGCGGCCGTCCATTACGCCGAGTCGCGCCAATACACCGAGCCGCTGTTCGTGTTCACCGTGATGGTGGTGGCCGCCTCGCGGCCGGTGCTCGACATCATGGAGCGCCTGCTGCTGGTGCTGGCGAAGCTGCTGCCGATGCGGGTCGAACTGGCGCTGGTGTGGTTCGGCCTGGCGCTGGTGCCGCTGACCGGTTCGCTGATCACGGAGCCGGCCGCGATGACGCTGGCCGCGCTGATGCTGGCGCCGCTGGTGTTCCGCGACGGCATGCCGGAGTGGCTGAAGTACGGCGCACTGGGCGTGTTGTTTGTCAACGTCTCGATCGGCGGCACGCTGACCGCCTACGCCGCGCCGCCGGTGCTGATGGTGGCCGGCACCTGGCAATGGGACAGCGCTTTCATGGTCACGCATTTCGGCTGGAAGGCGGCCGTCGCGGTGGCCATCAACGCGACCGCTGTCACTTTCATGCTGCGCAAACATCTGCGGACGCCGGCCGCGCCGTCGGCTGAGGCTGCTGCGGCGCCGGCGGTGCCGTTGGCGGTCACCGCGATCCACCTGGCCTTCCTGGCGGCGGTGGTGCTGCTGGGCCATCATCCGGTGCTGTTCCTCGGCATCTTCATGCTGTTCCTGGGATTCACGCAGGCTTACCAGCGCTACCAGAATCCGCTGATCATCAAGGAGGGCTTGCTGGTGGGCTTCTTCCTGGCCGGGCTGGTGGTGTTGGGCGGCATGCAGCAATGGTGGTTGCAGCCCATCGTCGAAAGCTTGCCGCCGACGGCGCTGTTCTTCAGCGCGCTTGGGCTGACGGCGATTACCGACAACGCCGCGCTGACCTATCTCGGTTCGCTGATCCAGGGGATTTCGGCGCAGTCGCAATACATGCTGGTGGCTGGCGCGGTGGCCGGCGGCGGCTTGACGGTGATCGCCAACGCGCCGAATCCAGCCGGCGTCTCGCTGCTGCGGCGCGGCTTCCAGGATGAATCGATAGGCGCTATCGGCCTGCTGGCCGGCGCGCTGGCGCCGACGATCGTGGCTGCGCTGGCTTTTCTGCTGTAAGCACTCCGACGTGGAATTTCAATCCAAGCGCGCGCACGACTTTCAGGATGGTCGCGAAGCTTGGATTGCCATCGGCGGACAGGGCTTTATATAAACTTTCGCGGCCCATGCCAGTCTCGTTGGCAAGTTGCGTCATCCCGTAGGCACGGGCGATGTTGCCAAGCGCCTTGGCAATGAACGCCACGTCATCGCCCGCCTCCTCAAGGCAAACCTCAAAGTACAGAGCCATGTCTTCTTTGGTCTGAAGATGTTCGGCACTATCCCATTTTTTTAATTTCAGCTCCACTATGACCTCCTACAGTTGTTGTGCCAGCGCTTGCGCAGCTACGATGTCCTTGGCCTGGGACGATTTATCTCCGCCCGCCAACAAAATAATCAGCGAAGCACCTCGGAACGTGTAGTACAGGCGATATCCGGGACCATAATCGATACGCATCTCGGAAACGCCATCTCCTACAAACTTATGATCGCCCAGGTTGCCGTCCTCCGCTCGATCAATACGTACCTGAATGTAGGTACGGGCTCTACGGTCTCTCAGGCAACGAAACCATGAACTAAAAAGTTCGGTCTGAAGGATATCCATATTCCAGAGGGCCTAATCTGATTGTATTCCATGGGATACACCAAGACAAGGACGATTTTATCCCATCATTCGGCATCAGAATGAGCAACTGCGAACTTCAATGATATGCATCAGGTGCGCCGATGGCGTGAGAAAAATTCCAGCATCATCTTGCTGGCATCGGGGCCGGCTTTGGCGTTGAAGGCTAGTGCGGGGTCGCCGCCGCTCCAGGCGTGCTCGAGGTCGGCGATCCGGGCGACGCGTAGCAGCAATTTTCTGCCTTCGTAAAAATCGTGCAGTTGGTGGGCGTTGTGGCGGCCTCCGCGTCCTTGAGGCTTGTGGGTGATCTTCGGTGCGGCGGACAAGTTATTCAACAACCGGCTTTGGCGGAGCAGCTGGAGTTGGTTGATCGGTCGGACTACCTGGTCGCCTTCGCCCTGGATCAGGATCGCGGGCATGCCGGGGAATTGCGGATGGCGCGTCAGCACTTCTTGTGCGGCGGCCTCGGATCGTGTGGCGGCGCCGTGCTGCATCACACCCAGCGCGCCGATGGTGTTGTGGCCCGCGCCGAAGACCGGGCCTGAATGCAGTCCGACGGCGGCGAACAATTGCGGATGATTCAGCGCGATGATGTTGGCCATGCCGGCGCCGGCCGAGATGCCGGCGATGTAGATGCGCGAACGGTCGATGGCGTATTGCGTCATCACCTTGCCGATCATGCCGACGATGGTGGGGACGTCGCCGCCACCTTCCTGCGTGGCGCGGTCGTACCATTTCCAGCAGCGTTGCGCCTGCACGCTGACCAGTTGCTGCGGGTAAAGCACGGCGTAGCCCATTTGCTCGGCCCACTGGTTCATGCGCGTGCCTTGTGCGAATTGGGTCGCGGTCTGGTGGCAGCCGTGCAGCATCACCAGCAGGGGCAGGCCTTTGCGTTGCGTTTCTTCAGGCGGATTGTTTGGCAGGTAGAGCCAGTAGCTCATGCGGCGTGTCGGGGTGGCGTAGTGCGATGCCAGCCATTTGCCCGGCGACGGCGGGACGTGTGCGGCGGGCGATGGAGCGGCGCTGCGGCGGATCGTGGCGTCTGGCGCTGCGGGCGGCGTGGTGCGAACTCGCGGCGCGGCGAGTGGCGTGGCGACGCGCACTCGTGGGGCAGCCGGCTTGGCCGGCTTGGCCACCTTGGCGGCGGGCTTGCGTTTTCGTTTGGGCTTGGCGGCGGCAGGGGCGCTGAACAGTGCCGTCACGAGCTTGCTGACGGAGCGGCTTTGCCGCGTCCCCGAGCGGACCAAGGTGCGCAACAAACTGCTGGCGGCTTTCTTCATCGCGGCGTTCTCCTGTTGCGATAAAGTCTACTTGAAACCCGCCCCAGCCTGCGTGCGCCAGCGCGCATAACAGGTGCTTAGCGCTGCATCGACTCCCATACTTTCTGCAGCCGTTTGGCCGATACCGGCATCGGCGTGCGCAGCTCCTGCGCGAACAGGGACACGCGCAACTCCTCCAGCATCCAGCGGAATTCCACCATCTTCGGATCGGTGTTCTTGCCGGCCGATTTGTCCTTGTTGGCGCGCTGGTAGAGCATCGCGGCCTGCTGCCATTCGGCCATCAGCTTGGCGTCGCGCGCGGGGTCGCCGCGCAGCTTCTCGATGCGCACGTTCATCGCCTTCAGGTAGCGCGGGAAGTGCGACAGCTGGCTGTACTCGTTCTCCGACAGGAAACGCTTGTTGACCAATCCCTGCAACTGCGACTGCATGTCGGCCGCCGCCTGCGCGGGCAGCCCTTGCAGGCGCTTGGGCAGGCCGTGGAACTCGGTCAGCACTTGCGACAGCAGGCGCGCGATCTCGTTCACCAGCAGCACCAGGCGCGATTTGCCTTCGTCCTTGCGCTTGGCGAAACTGGCCGCGTCGATCGGCAGCGGATCCTGCAAGCAGGCGATGTCCAGAGCCTTGTTGATGATCTGTTCGCGCAGCTCTTCCTGCGTGCCCATGCTCATGAACTGCATGCCCATCTGCTGCAGGCCGGGGATGCTCTTTTCGATGAACTTGATCTGGTCCTTCATCTGCAGCGCGAACAGGCGGCGCAGGCCGATGCGGTGCGTGCGCGCGGCCACGGTCGGATCGTCGAACACTTCCAGGTCGCAGTGCGTGCCCTTGTCCACCAGCGCCGGGAAGCCGATCAGCGTCAGCTTGCCCTGGGCGATTTCCAGCAGCTCCGGCAGCTCGCCGAAGGTCCACGAGGTCAGGCCGGTCAGCGTGATGCCGCTGGTGGCGGTCGGCGCGGCGGCCGTCGCCTGCGCGCCCTTGCCTTGCGCCGCCGCTGGCGCACCGGCTTTCGCCGACGCGGACGGCGCTGCGCTGCCGCCCGTGCCCAACGCGCGCATGCTCACGCCCTGCCCGCCCGACGACTCGGCCATCTTCTGGAAGCTCTCGCGTGCCTGTGTGCCGAATTCCGCCTGCAACGTGGCGAGGTTGCGGCCCATCTCCAGCTGGCGTCCGTGCTCGTCGATCACCTTGAAGTTCATGAAGTGGTGCGCCGGCAGCGTCTCCGGCTTGAAGTCGCTGGTCAGCACCGAGATGGTGATCTGCGCGCGGATGTCGGCGATGATCGCGTCGATCAAGTCGCCCCGTCCGAACACGCCCGCTTCGTGCACACGCTCGCAGAACTTGGCGGCGTAGTCCGGCAGCGGCACACAATGGCGGCGCAGCTTCTGCGGCAGGGATTTGAGCAGCAGGTGAACCTTCTCCTTCAACATGCCCGGCACCAGCCACTCGCAACGCTCGCGCGGCAGCTGGTTCAAGGCGTATAGCGGCACGGCCATGGTCACGCCATCGCGCACGCTGCCCGGTTCGAAGTGATAGGTCAGCTGCATCTCCAGCCCCGTCACCGACATCATCTTCGGGAACAGGTCGGTGGTCACGCCGGCCGCTTCGTGGCGCATCAATTCGTCGCGGTTCAGGTACAGCAGCTTCGGCTCGGCGGCCGTCGCATCCTTGTGCCACTTCTCGAAGCCGGCGCCGTTGACCACATCGGCCGGAATCAGCTTGTCGTAGAAGGCGGCGATCAGTTCATCGTCCACCAGCACGTCGAGGCGGCGCGACTTGTGCTCAAGGTTTTCGATTTCCTTGATCAGCTTATGGTTGTGCGCGAAGAACGGCGCGCGCGTTTCGTAGTCGCCACCGACCAGCGCATCGCGGATGAAGATCTCGCGCGCCTCCACCGGGTTGAACAAGCCGTAGTTGATGCGGCGCTGGCTGTACACCACCAGCCCATACAGCGTGGCGCGTTCGGACGCGGTAACCTGCGCCGATCTCTTTTCCCAACGCGGTTCGCCCCACGATTTTTTCAGCAGGTGGCCGCCGACCTTCTCCAGCCACTCCGGCTGGATCTGCGCCACGCAGCGCGCGTACAGGCGCGTGGTGTCGACCAGTTCCGCCGCCATGATCCACTTGCCCGGCTTCTTCAGCAGCGAGGAACCCGGCCAGATGTTGAACTTGATGCCGCGCGCGCCCAGGTAGCCGGCGCCCGGTTCGTCCTCGCTCTTGAAGCCGATGTTACCCAGCAGGCCAGTGAGCAGCGCCAGGTGCAGGTTCTCGTACGTGGCCGGGGTTTCGTTGATGCGCCAGCCCTGCTCCTTGACGATGGTCAGCAGCTGCGAGTGCACGTCGCGCCACTCGCGCAGCCGCAGTTGCGACAGGAAGTTGGTGCGGCAGTTGTCCATCAGCTGGCGATTGGTCTTCTTGTGCTCAATCGCGTTTTCGAACCATTTCCAGATCTTGATATAACTGAGGAACTCCGACTTCTCGTCGGCGAACTTCTTGTGCGCCTCGTCGGCGGCCTGCTGGTGCTCCATCGGCCGGTCGCGCGGGTCCTGCACCGACAGCGCGGAGGCGATGATCAGCATCTCGTCCAGGCAGACGTTGTCCAGCGCAGCCAAAATCATGCGGCCCACGCGCGGGTCCAGCGGCAGCTTGGCGAGCTTCTTGCCCAGTGGCGTGAGCTGGTTGTATTCGTCGACCGCGCCCAGTTCCTGCAGCAGCTGGTAGCCGTCGGCGATGGCGCGCGCCAGCGGCGGTTCGATGAACGGGAAGGTCTCCACGTCCGTCAGGTGCAGGGACTTCATGCGCAGGATGACCGACGCCAGCGACGAGCGCAGGATTTCCGGCTCGGTGAATTTGGGCCGTTGCAGGAAGTCCTGCTCTTCGTACAGGCGGATGCAGACGCCATCGGCCACGCGGCCGCATCGGCCGGCGCGCTGGTTGGCCGCCGATTGCGCGATCGGTTCGATCTGCAGCTGCTCGACCTTGTTGCGGTAGCTGTAGCGCTTCACGCGCGCCAGGCCAGCGTCCACCACGTAGCGGATGCCCGGCACGGTCAGCGAGGTTTCGGCGACGTTGGTGGCCAGGACGATGCGGCGCGCGTTGGTCAGCTTGAACACGCGCTCCTGCTCCTCGGCCGACAGGCGGGCGAACAGCGGCAGGATTTCCACGTGCGGCGGATGGTGCTTGCGCAGGGCTTCGGCGGCGTCGCGGATTTCGCGTTCGCCGGGCAGGAACACCAGCACGTCGCCCGAGCCGAGACGCGCCAGTTCGTCGACGCCGTCGACCACGGCGTCCATCAGGTCGCGCTTTTCGCGGGCGGCGGCGGTGCGCTGGCCTTTGCCTTCGGCGTTGGCCACGGCCGGATTCTGCACGTCGCTTTCAATTGGGCGGTAGCGCACTTCCACCTTGTACAGGCGGCCCGAGACCTCGATCACCGGCGCCGGTTTCTCCGGCGTGCCGAAGTGGCGCGAGAAGCGGTCGGCGTCGATGGTCGCGGAGGTGATGATCACCTTCAGGTCCGGGCGGCGCGGCAGCAACTGCTTCAGGTAGCCGAGCAGGAAGTCGATGTTCAGGCTGCGCTCGTGCGCTTCATCGATGATGATGGTGTCGTAGTTCTTCAGCAGCGGGTCGGTCTGCGTTTCGGCCAGCAGGATACCGTCGGTCATCAGCTTGACCGAGGCGCCCTTGGTCAGCGTGTCGGCGAAGCGCACCTTGAAGCCGACCGTGACGCCCAGCGGCGTGCCCAGTTCCTGCGCGATGCGCTTGGCGGTGGACGAGGCGGCGATCCGGCGCGGCTGCGTGTGGCCGATCAGGCCTTTCTGGCCTCGGCCCAGCTCCAGGCAGATCTTCGGCAGCTGGGTGGTCTTGCCGGAGCCGGTCTCGCCGGAGACGATGATGACCTGGTGGCCTTGCAGCGCTTCGGCGATTTCGTCGCGGCGGCCGGAGACCGGCAGGTCTTCAGGGTAGGTGATCGGCGGCAGCGGGTTGCGGAAGGCGCGTTCGGCTTCGCGGGCGGCCAGTTCCTCGGGCGTCAGGCGCGGCGGCCGGCCCTCGCGGCGCGGCGGCGGCAGCGCG
>NZ_WWCX01000149.1:0-9031 GCF_009857655.1 Duganella vulcania | reverse complement strand
CGGTGGCCGCCGTGTGCTCAACCTGCGCCGCCGCCGGAGCGGATGCTGCCGGCTGCGCGGGCGCGGCCGGCTTGCCGGCGGCCTCGGACGGCGCCGGTTCGTCAAAGAGATTTGCTTGAGTCATAGTTCGGTTCTAATTAGATGTCTGCTTCGGCTTCGTTGCCGTGTTCTTCGATCCAGGCGCGGCGCGCGGCCGCTTCGCCTTTGCCCATCAGCATATTGAAGCGCGCGGCCGATTCGCCGTGGCCGTAGCCGCCCAGCGACACCGGCAGCAGCCGGCGCGTGTCCGGGTTCATCGTGGTTTCCCACAGCTGCTCGGCGTTCATCTCGCCCAGGCCCTTGAAGCGCGAGATCGACCAGGCGCCTTCCTTCAGGCCGTCCTTGCGCAGCTTGTCCTCGATCGCGGTCAGCTCGCCGGCGTCCAGCGCGTACAGCTTCTGGATCGGCTTCTTGCCGCGCGCCGGCGCGTCCACCCGGAACAGCGGCGGGCGGGCGATGCAGATGTTGCCGTTGGCGATGAGGCCGGGGAAGTGCTTGAAGAACAATGTCAGCAGCAGCACCTGGATGTGCGAGCCGTCCACGTCCGCGTCGGACAGGATGCAGATCTTGCCGTAGCGCAGGCCGGACAGGTCGGGCGTGCTGTCGATGCCGTGCGGGTCGACGCCGATCGCCACCGAGATGTCGTGGATCTCGTTGTTGGCGAACAGGCGGTCCTTGTCGGTCTCCCACGAGTTGAGCACCTTGCCGCGCAGCGGCAGGATGGCCTGGAATTCCTTGTCGCGGCCCATCTTGGCCGAGCCGCCGGCCGAGTCGCCCTCGACCAGGAACAGTTCGGTGCGGGCGGCGTCCGACGATTCGCAGTCGGTCAGCTTGCCCGGCAGGACGGCCACGCCGGACGATTTCTTCTTCTCGACCTTTTGCAGCGAGCGCAGGCGCGACTGCGCCTGCTTGATGACCAGCTCGGCCAGCTTCTTGCCGTAGTCGACGTGGTGGTTCAGCCACAGTTCCAGCGCCGGCTTGGAAAAGGTCGACACCAGCCGCACCGCGTCGCGCGAGTTCAGGCGCTCCTTGATCTGGCCCTGGAACTGCGGGTCCAGCACCTTGGCCGACAGCACGAACGAGACGCGCGCGAACACGTCCTCGGGCAGCAGCTTGACGCCCTTGGGCAGCAGCGAGTGCATCTCGACGAAGTTTTTCACCGCGCCGTACAGGCCGTCGCGCAGGCCCGATTCGTGGGTGCCGCCGTTGGGCGTGGGGATCAGGTTGACGTAGGATTCGCGCACCACGGCGCCCTGTTCGGTCCAGGCCACCACCCAGGCCGCGCCCTCGCCCTCGGCGAAGCCCTCGGCGTCCGGCGTGGCGAACTGCGCACCCTCGAACAGCGGGATCAAGGTCTCGCCGTCGGTGGCCTGGGCCAGCGCCTCGGTCAGGTAGCCGCGCAGGCCGTCGTTGTACTGCCAGGTCTGCGATTCGCCGGTCTTGGCGTTGGTCAGCGTGACGGACACGCCCGGCAGCAGCACGGCCTTGGAGCGCAGCAGGCGCTGCAGCTCGGTCTGCGAGATGGCGGGGGAGTCGAAATACTTGGCGTCCGGCCAGGCGGTGACGCGGGTGCCGGACTTCTTGCCGTCGCGCGGGGCCACCACGGACGACAGCGGCTCGACCACGTCGCCGTGCTCGAAGGCCAGCTTGTGCAGGCCGGTGCCGTCGGGCTCCTTGCGCCAGACGGTGATCTCCAGCCGCTTGGACAGCGCGTTGGTGACCGACACGCCAACGCCGTGCAGGCCGCCCGAGAAGGCGTAGGCGCCGCCCGAGCCCTTGTCGAACTTGCCGCCGGCGTGCAGGCGGGTGAAGACGATTTCCACCGTCGGCACGCCCTCTTCGGGGTGCAGGCCGACCGGGATGCCGCGGCCGTCGTCTTCCACGGTGATGCTGCCGTCGGCGTTCTGCGTGACGATAATGTTTTTGCAATGTCCGCCCAGCGCCTCGTCCGAGGCATTGTCGATCACCTCCTGGATGATGTGCAGCGGATTCTCGGTGCGGGTGTACATGCCCGGGCGTTGCTTGACGGGTTCAAGGCCCTTGAGGACCCGGATGGATGCTTCGCTGTAGTCGGAAACTGGTTTTTTAGTGGCCATACGTGATCAAGCTGATAATTTCGATACTGGGTTTATGTACAGTTTTATGCGGACGTTTGCGTATTCTATCCTCAACCGGGCTGAATCGCGGCAAAAAAACCGCGCGGGGCAATTTATACACGATGTTTACAGGCCCGGCCCGCCTTTTTAGACCGTTTTTACGGGGCCGCCGATAAGCTGTTTGGTATCGAAACGACAGAAAGAAGGGCTCTCAGCATGAAGAAATTGATATGCGCCGCGGCCGTTGCTGCCGCTTTTTTGGGCACGCAGGCGCGCGCGGAGGATGCCGCGCCGGCCGCCAAGGCGGACAACGAAACCAGCTTCAACGCGGCGGTGGTCAGCGACTACCGTTATCGCGGCATCTCGCAGACGCGCCTGAAACCGGCGTTGCAGGGCGGCTTCGACTACACCAACAACCCGACCGGTTTCTATGCCGGCACGTGGCTGTCGACCATCAAGTGGACCAAGGACGCCGGCGGCAGCGGCGACATCGAGTGGGATATCTACGCCGGCAAGCGCGGCCAGGTCGCGGCCGACGTGTCCTACGACGTGGGCGTGCTGACTTATGTCTATCCGTCGAACGGGCTGGCGCACGTCAGCGGTCTGGCCAACGCCAACACCACCGAGTTGTATGGCCAGCTGGGTTACGGCCCGGCCTACATCAAGTACTCGCATTCGGTGACCAACCTGTTTGGTCTTGTCGACAGCAAGAACAGCGGCTATGTGGACCTGGGCGCCAACATCGAGGCGGGCGAGGGCTACACGATCAACCTGCATGCCGGCCACCAGAACGTCAAGCATAACGGCGCGTCCAGCTACAGCGACTGGAAAGTCGGCGCCACCAGGGACTTTGGCGTGGTGACCGGCGCGCTGGCCGTCATCGGCACCAACGCCGGCAAGACCGCCTACGCGTCGCCCGCCAACGGCAAGTTCCTGGGCAAGACCGCGCTGCAGCTGACCATCAGCAAGGTGTTCTGACCGGGTGCGAGCGTTCGCGCCAAGGGCGTGCCAATAAAGCGTCGTCATTCGAAGGCGACGTCTTCCAGCCGGAAGCGGAACTTGCGGCGTTCGGGCTGCGTCCAGCCTTGGCCGGGCATGATGTCGTGGGGCGGGGTGACCTGTTCGGCTCGCGCGGCTTGTGCGGGCGGGCAGGGCGCGGCTTCCGCGTGCGCCGGGATGGCTGGCTCGGTGGGCGCTTCCGGACGGGGCCGGGCGGCTTGGTCGGCGGCGGCCTGTTCGCGCCGCAGCCGGCTGGCGGTTTTGTAGAATTTGTCGCCGGGACGGCGGATGTACAAGTCGTTCCAGGCGTTGCGCACGCTCTCGGCGTGCAGCGCGGCGAACTGGTTGGGCGACAGCTCGCGCCCCTGATGCACGATGGCGTCGCCTTCCACGATGGCGCTGTACCGCTCGCCGTGGATGGTGCAATGTATCAGCGTGCCTTCCGGCAGAAACAGCGACTTCCATTGGTAGCCGCGCACCTCGGCTGCTTCTGCGGCCGGTGCGCGTTTCTGCTGCGCGGCCAGCCAGAACTCCACCGCCTTCAGGACGATCACCGACGGGTCTTGCGATTCGCCGTTCACGCCGGCCTGTTCGATCAGGTCGAGCAGGGTATGGGTGGGGACTTTTACACTCACTGTACTCTTCATGACTGCTTTCTCCACTGGTTTGGACTGTTTCCTACTTCTTTTAGACCAGAGGACGGAAAGAAGGTTCAATCAGTAGGATCCAGTCCAAAAAGCAGTAGATTCCAGAACAGGGACTTCAAAACAGCACCCCATACCTATACTCCCGCCGGATTTTTACGGTTTGTTTACACCCCGCCCCCAAGTCTTTACACAATCTTTAGACCCCAATCGCTAACCTTCTCAGTATCAAAACAAGACCTGTGAGGGGTGTGATGGACATAGTTTTTATCGGCGCATTGGTGGTCTTTTTTGGCGTGATCGTGGCGTTCGCCGCCGGTTGCGACAAATTGGGAGGCAAGCAATGAACGTCTTTTACCTGATTGGGGCGCTGGCATCGGCCGGCCTGCTGGTCTACCTGGTGGTGGCCCTGTTGAAAGCGGAGGACCTGTGATGACGACGCAATCCATCCTCTTGCTGGTGGCGTTCCTGGCCGCGCTGCTGGCGTTGTCCTACCCGCTGGGCATCCTGCTGGCGCGCGTTGGTGACGGCGGCGCGGTGCCGGGCCTCGGCTGGCTGGGCAAGATCGAATCCCTGTTGTACCGCGCCGCCGGCATTGCTGGCAAGGACGGCAGGGTCGAAGGCCAGAACTGGAAGGCCTACGCCATCGCGCTGATGCTGTTCAACGGCCTGGGCGCGCTGGCGACCTACGGGCTGCAACGCGTGCAGCTCTACCTGCCGCTCAATCCCCAGGGCCTGGGCAACGTCAGCCCCGATTCGTCGTTCAACACCGCCGTCAGCTTCGTCGCCAACACCAACTGGCAGGGCTACGGCGGCGAAACGACCATGAGCTACCTGACCCAGATGCTGGTGCTGGCGGGCCAGAACTTCTTCTCGGCCGCCACCGGCATCGCCGTGGCCTATGCGCTGATCCGCGGCTTCTCGTCGCGCTCGGCCAAATCGATCGGCAACTTCTGGGTCGACGTCACCCGCTCCACGCTGTATGTGCTGCTGCCGCTGTCGTTCCTGTTCGCCGTGTTCCTGGTGGGGCAGGGCGCGATCCAGAACTTCTCGGCCTACAAGGACGTGGCCCTGATGGACCCGGTCACCTACACCCAGCCGAAAGTGGGCGCCGACGGCCAGCCGCTGAAGGACGCCAAGGGTGAGCCGGTCACCGAGACGCTGACCACCTCGACCCAGACCATCGCCATGGGGCCGGTCGCCTCGCAGGAAGCGATCAAGATGTTGGGCACCAACGGCGGCGGCTTCTTCAACGCCAACTCGGCCCACCCTTACGAGAATCCCACCGCGCTGAGCAACTTCGCGCAGATGCTGGCGATCTTCCTGATCCCGGCCGGCCTGTGCTTCGCCTTCGGCCGCATGGTCGGCGACCGGCGCCAGGGCTGGGCCGTGCTGGCCGCCATGACGCTGCTGTTCGTGGCCTGCGCCGTCACGGTGATGGGCGCCGAGCAGCAGGCCCACCCCGCGCTGCAGGCGCTGGGCGTCGACCAGTCGGCCAGCGCGCTGCAAGCGGGCGGCAATATGGAGGGCAAGGAAGCGCGCTTCGGCATCAGCGCCAGCACGCTGTTCGCGGCGGTGACCACGGCCGCCTCGTGCGGCGCGGTCAACGCCTGGCACGACTCCTTCATGCCGATCGGCGGCATGATCCCGATGCTGCTGATGCAGTTCGGCGAAGTGATCTTCGGCGGCGTCGGCTCCGGCCTGTACGGCATGCTGATCTTCGCCATCATGGCGGTGTTCATCGCCGGCCTGATGATAGGCCGCACGCCCGAATACCTGGGCAAGAAGATCCAGTCGTATGAAATGAAGATGACCTCGATCGCCATCCTGGTCACGCCGACGCTGGTGCTGGCCGGCACCGCCATCGCCGTCATGTGCGACGCCGGCAAGGCCGGCATCCTCAACCCCGGCGCGCACGGCTTCTCGGAGATCCTGTACGCGTTCACGTCGGCCGCCAACAACAACGGCAGCGCCTTCGGCGGGCTGTCGGCCAACACGCCGTTCTACAACACCATGCTGGCCATCGCCATGTGGTTCGGCCGCTTCGGCGTGATCGTGCCGATCCTGGCGATCGCCGGTTCGCTGGCCGGCAAGCAGCGCCTGGAGGTCAATTCCGGCACGCTGCCGACCCACGGCCCGGTCTTCGTCGGCCTGCTGGTGGGCGTGGTCGCCCTGGTCGGCGTGCTCAATTACGTCCCGGCGCTGGCGCTCGGCCCCGTGGTCGAACACCTGCAGCTGTTTGCCAAATAAGGAATCGCCATGTCACAAGCTACTCAAAAAGAGATGACGCTGTTGTCCACTCCGCCCGCCGGCAAGCTGCGGCTGTTCGATTCCGAGCTGCTGGTGCCGGCCATCGCCGATTCGTTCCGCAAGCTGAGCCCGCGCGTGCAGGTGCGCAGCCCGGTCATGTTCGTGGTCTACGTCGGCAGCATCATCACCACGCTGCTGTACGTCCAGGCGCTGTATGGCCAGGGCGAGGCGCCGCCGGGCTTCATCCTGGCCACCAGCATCTGGCTGTGGTTCACGGTGCTGTTCGCGAACTTCGCCGAGGCGCTGGCCGAGGGCCGCAGCAAGGCGCAGGCGGCCTCGCTGCGCAGCCTGAAGCAGTCGGTCACGGCCAAGAAGCTGGCCTCGCCCAAGCACGGCACCACCTGGCTGCCGCAGCCGGCCACCGACCTGCGCAAGGGCCACTTCGTGCTGGTCGAGGCGGGCGACACGATCCCCATCGACGGCGAGGTGGTCGAAGGCGTGGCCTCGGTCGACGAGAGCGCCATCACCGGCGAATCGGCGCCGGTGATCCGCGAGTCGGGCGGCGACTTCTCGTCCGTCACGGGCGGCACCCGCGTGCTGTCGGACTGGCTGGTGGTCAAGGTCACCGCCAATCCGGGCGAGACCTTCCTGGACCGCATGATCTCGATGGTGGAGGGCGCCAAGCGCCAGAAGACGCCCAACGAGATCGCGCTGACCATCCTGCTGGTGGCGCTGACCATCGTGTTCCTGGTGGTGACCGTGACCTTGCTGCCGTTCTCGCTGTTCTCGGTGCAGGCGGCGCAGGCGGCCGGCCTGGCCAGCTCGCCGATCGGCATCACGGTGCTGATCGCGCTGCTGGTGTGCCTGATCCCGACCACCATCGGCGGCCTGCTGTCGGCCATCGGCGTGGCCGGCATGAGCCGCATGATGCAGGCCAACGTGATCGCCACCTCGGGCCGCGCGGTGGAGGCGGCCGGCGACGTCGACGTGCTGCTGCTCGATAAGACCGGCACCATCACGCTGGGCAACCGCCAGGCCTCGGCCTTCATGCCGGCGCCGGGCGTGACCGAGCAGCAGCTGGCCGACGTGGCGCAACTGGCCTCGCTGGCCGACGACACGCCGGAAGGGCGCAGCATCGTGGTGCTGGCCAAGCAGAAGTTCAACATCCGCGAGCGCGAGATGGCGGCATTGAACGCGGTGTTCGTGCCGTTCACCGCGCAGACCCGCATGAGCGGCGTCGACCTGGGCGACCGTCATGTGCGCAAGGGCGCGGCCGACACCGTGCGCCAGTACGTCGACGCCCTGGGCCAGCCGTATCCGGCCGAGGTGGCGCGCGCGGTGGACGACGTGGCGCGGCGCGGCAGCACGCCGCTGGTGGTGGTCGACGCCGGCCGCGTGATGGGTGTGGTCGAGCTCAAGGACATCGTCAAGGGCGGCATCAAGGAGCGCTTCGCCGAGCTGCGCCGCATGGGCATCAAGACCGTGATGATCACCGGCGACAACCAGCTGACCGCGGCCGCCATCGCGGCCGAGGCGGGCGTGGACGACTTCCTGGCCGAGGCCACGCCGGAGGACAAGCTCAAGCTGATCCGCAGCTACCAGGCCGAGGGCCGGCTGGTGGCGATGACCGGCGACGGCACCAACGACGCGCCGGCGCTGGCCCAGGCCGACGTGGCGGTGGCGATGAACTCGGGCACGCAGGCGGCCAAGGAGGCCGGCAACATGGTCGACCTGGATTCGAACCCGACCAAGCTGCTGGAGATCGTTGAAATCGGCAAGCAGATGCTGATGACGCGCGGCGCGCTGACCACGTTCTCGATCGCCAACGACGTGGCCAAGTATTTCGCCATCATCCCGGCCGCGTTCGTGGGCACCTTCCCGGCGCTGAAGGCGCTCGACGTCATGCAGCTCAACAGCCCGAACTCGGCCATCATGTCGGCGGTGATCTTCAACGCGCTGATTATCGTGTTCCTGATCCCGCTGGCGCTGAAGGGCGTGCGCTACCGCGCCATCGGCGCCGCCGCGCTGCTGCGCCGTAACATCTGGGTGTTCGGCGTGGGCGGCCTGCTGCTGCCGTTCGCCGGCATCAAACTGATCGACGTGGTGCTGACCATGTTCCATCTCGTCTAACCGCAAGGAATTATCATGACATCCTCCATTCGTCCCGCGCTGGTGCTGTTCGGCGCCCTGACCGCGATCTGCGGCGTGCTGTATCCGCTGGCCGTGACCGGCGTGGCCGGCGCGGTGTTCCCGGCGCAGGCCGCCGGCAGCCTCGTCGAAGTGAACGGCAAGGCGGTCGGCTCCGCGCTGATCGGCCAGTCGTTCTCGTCGCCGAAATACTTCTGGGGTCGGCCGTCGGCCACCGGCCCGATGCCCGACAACGCCGCCAATTCCGGCGGCAGCAACCTCGGCCCGCTGAACCCGGCCCAGACCGACGCGGTCAAGGGCCGCATCGCCGCCCTCAGGGCGGCCGAGCCGCAGGGCCGGCCCAACCCGCTGCCGGTCCCGGTCGACCTGGTCACGGCCTCGGCCAGCGGCGTCGATCCCGAGCTCAGCGTGGCCGGCGCCCGGTACCAGGTGGCGCGCATCGCCGCCGTGCGCCAGCTGGACCCGGCCCGGGTGCAGGCGCTGGTCGACGCCCAGCGCCGCCCGCAGCGCCTGGGCTTTTTCGGCGAGCCGCGCGTCAATGTGCTGGCGCTCAATCTGGCGCTGGACGCGGAAAGTGCGCATACTCGCTGAATCTGCATTTTTAACGATCTTAATGTTCCCCAACGATAAAGAGCGGCCCGACCCGGACGCCCTGCTGGCCCAGGTGCAGGCGCTGGACCGCAAGGCGGCGCGCGGCAAGCTGCGCATCTACTTCGGCGCCTCGGCCGGCGTGGGCAAGACCTACGCCATGCTGGCCGCCGCCCGCAAGCTGCGGGCCGACGGCCAGCCGGTGCTGGTCGGCGTGATCGAGACCCACGGCCGCGGCGACACCGCGGCCATGCTGGAGGGGCTGGA